>NZ_JBTUJH010000105.1:0-8021 GCF_058343375.1 Alterinioella sp. | reverse complement strand
GACATTGCCCAGATCGCGCATTTCGCGGCCCAGATCGGCCAGCGCCTCGGCCAGGCCAGCGGTGCGATAGGCATCGGGGCCCATCATGCAGCCGCGGCGGCGTTTGCCGCAATCCATCGGTGCGCCTATCAGTAGGCAGGGGGCATTGGTCATTTTGGGCCTCATCGAGTGGGGGTTTCCCCTGCCTATCGTGCAATTCGCGTTGGACAATAGCAGGCAAATTGATCTAATTGTTATGCAATTGCTCGAATTGATAAGTAGAATGGTCCGGAATGGATGAAACAGATCGAAAACTGCTGGCAGCCCTCAGGCGCGACGGGCGGGCGGCGCTGTCGGATCTGGCGGTCACGCTGGGCATCACCCGGGCCACGGTGCGGGCGCGCATCGAGAAACTGACACTGAGCGGCGAGATTCAGGGCTTTTCGGTGCTGACGCGCGGCGATCTGGCGCAAAGCCCGGTGCGCGCGCTGACCATGCTGGGCATCGAGGGGCCGGGGATGGAACGGATCCGGCGGCAGCTATCGGGGATGGTGCAGGTGCAAGCGGTGCATGCGACCAATGGAAAATGGGATCTGATCGTTGAGCTGGGCACCGACACGCTGGAGGCGCTGGACCGGGTGTTGCGCGATATCCGGCGGCTGGAGGGGGTGGCGACCTCGGAAACCAGCCTGCTGTTGAGCACCAGCCGGTATACGAGAGCTTAGGCCTTTTTGGCCGCCAGCAGCCAGATCCCCATCAGAACCAGCGAGCCGAAGACGTTGTAATTGGCCATCGACAGGCCGAACATCGCCCAGGGGATCTGGTCGCACAGCACAATGGCGGTGCCGCAGGTCGGGTCCAGCAGGCCGCAATCGCCGCTGGTCAGATCAACCCCGCGCGAGGTGCAGGAGGAGGGGCCGATCCACCAGTGCCGTTCAACCCCGGAATGGAAGATTGCCAGCCCGGCGGACACAGCCATGTTGAGCGCGCCGGCAAGGGCGAAAAAGGCGCGTGGAACCGCCAGGCCGAGAGCCGCGATACCGATCGCGATGGCATGCGGCCAGCGCTGCCAGAAACACATGGCGCAAGGTTCCAGCCCGCCGATATGCTGAAACCCGAAGGCCCCCAGCAGAATGGCCGCCGAACCGGCACCGGCGAGACCAACAAGCAAACGATAAGTCAGAATCATATATATCTTACCAGAATAAAGCCGCCGACCAGAAGTATCACGAACAAGGTGAACATCAAGCCAAGTCTGCGTTCGATGAAATCGCGAATCGGGGCGCCGAATTTCCACAACAGGGCCGCGACAATGAAAAATCGCAGGCCGCGGGCAATGATCGAGGCGGTGATGAACACCGGCAGGCTGAGACCGGTAAAGCCCGACAGGATGGTGATCACCTTATAGGGGAAGGGGGTGACGCCTGCGATCAGCACCGCCCAGGCCCCCCATTCATTATAGCGGATGCTGAATTCCTCGAAATAGGCGTCCTTGCCGTAGAACTCCAATACCGGGCGGCCGACGGTCTCGAACACGGAATAACCGATCCAGTAGCCGAGCATGCCGCCCAGAACCGACGCCACCATGCATATGAATGCGATCATGAAGGCGCGGCTGGGGGCGGCCAGGATCATCGGGATCAGCAGCAGATCGGGCGGGATCGGAAAGACCGAGCTTTCCATGAACGCGATCACCGCGAGCGCAACAAGGGCATAGCGATGCTGGGCCAGGCCAAGCGTCCAGTCGTAAAGGCGGCGGATCATTGGGATGTCTCCGAAACGGTTACAGCGCGATGGCGGATTTGTGGCATCCGGTCAAGGCGGCGGGGTGGAAGAATTGTGACAGGTGACAATGACCGACCGTTCGGTTAAAGAATGAATGAGGATGGAATCAGCCAGGGTGCCGGCCGTGAAAATCAAGGTTGCGCGGCGCAGGGCGCGGGCGCGTTTCGGATTGGATGGTTACAAAATGCCCCGATACATGCGGGTTGCGAATATGAACGAAGCAAAGAAATCATGCAAAGGTGCAAAAAAGCCTTGAAGGCCTGCGCCGCTTTGAGACTACGATGAAATGTCACCAATTTGGGAGGATAGGCATGACCAAGATTTTAACCACACTCGCCATGGGGGCTGTGGCGCTGACGCTGACAACGGCACCCGGTGCGGCACAGGAAGCAGAAGTAACCCTGCGTTGCCAGCATTTCCTGTCACCGCTGGGATCGGTGCCGCGCTTTTTCATGGAGCCTTGGGCGGCCGCGATTGAAGAACAATCGGGCGGGCGGATCAATGTCGAGCTTTATCCGGCGATGCAACTGGGCGGTGCCCCGCCGGCGCTTTATGATCAGATCCGCGATGGTGTGATTGATTGCGGCTGGGCGATTCCGGCCTATACGCCGGGCCGTTTCCCCGAGGCCGAGGCCATGGAGCTGCCCTTCATGACCACGATGAGCGCCGAGGAAAGCAGCCGCGCTGCCTGGGAGTTCACCGAGCAATATCTGCGCGATCAGCGCTTTGGCGATGTGCAGCTGATGGCGGTCCATGTGCATGGCCCCGGCGTCATTCACAAGACCGGTGAGCCGATCACGTCATTGGCCGATTTCGAAGGTCTGCAACTGCGCGGACCATCCCGTCAGGCCAATGCCTTGCTGGAACGGCTGGGGGCGACGCCCGTTGGCATGCCGGTTCCGGCCTTCCCCGAGGCGCTGAGCCGGGGTGTGGTCGATGGCGGGGTGATCCCATGGGAAATCGTGCCGCCGCTGCGCATCCATGAGCTGGCCGACAGCCACACCGAAATCGGTGGCGACCGGGCGCTTTACAACACCTATTTCATCTGGGCGATGAACCGGGATGTCTATGAAGGGCTGCCCGATGACCTGCGCGCCGTGATCGACGCCAATTCCGGCATCGAGACCTCGGCCCTGGCAGGTCGCGCGATGGATATCGGTGATATCACCGGACGCGAGGTGACGGCGGCCAATGGCAACACCATTGTGACCCTGTCGGATGAGGTTGTCGCTGAAATGCGTGTCATCGGTGAAGAAGTCACCGCCGCCTGGATCGAGGAAATGAACGGCCTTGGTCTGGATGGTGCGCAGATCGTCGAAGATGCCCGCGGCTATATCGCGGCGCAAGAAGGCGACATGTAGAAGAAGATCGGGCGCGCCGGGCATTGCTCTGGCGCGCCCTTGATCACCGGGGGCGGCGCAGGCATGGATCATTCATCGGCTTTGGCTGCATTGCTGGCAAGGGTAGAGGAAACCCGCGCCCAAGTGGGCAGCGCCTGGCCCTATCACGCAGATTCTGAAACCGGCATCTGGGAAACCGTCGAGGACGGCGATTGGTGCGGCGGCCACTGGGTCGAGTGTTTGCGCATCGCCGGGCGGCTGCTGGGCCGGCCCGAACTGATCGAGGAGGCGCGCGAGCGCACCGAGGCGCTGCGCCCCAAGCTGGAAAAGGACGACCAGTTCCGCGGCCACAGGTTCTACTATTCCGCCGCGCGGCTGCATGCCGAGACCGGCGATCCGGCCCTGCGCACGCTGGCGCTGGCGGCGGCCTATGCGATGCGCGCCATGGCGATTCCGCAAAATGGCGCGATGCCGATCGGCCATGAGGTGCAGGTGAAATCGACCACGCTGGCCTCGCGCCGGATTGTGGCGGTCGATAATGTCCACCCCAATCTGCGGCTCGATTTCTGGGCGGCGGCCGAAACCGGCGATCCGGTGTTCCGCCAAGGCGCGATGCGCCATCTCGATGTGACGGCGCGCGATTTCATCCGGCCCGATGGGTCAACCATCGAATTCATCGAATATCACCAGAGCGATGACCGTATCTTGCGTCATTTCACGCTTTTGGGAGTCAACGATGACAGTTGCTGGAGCCGCGGCCAGGCCTGGGCCATTGCGGGCTATCTGCGCGGCTGGCAGGAATTTGGCGAGATCCGGTATCGCGACGCGGCGCGGCGGCTGATGGGCTATTGGCAGGGCAAATGCGGCAGCGATGTTCCGCCTTGGGATTTTGCCGACCCGGAGGGGCCATTGGACAGCTCGGCCAGCGCCATCGTGGTGGAACAGCTGGCCCGCATGGCGGTGGATTGCGACAATAGCGAGGCGCTGGAATTTCTTGATGTGCTGGACCCGATGCTGGAGGCGCTGTGTGGGCATCTGAGGCCGACCGGCCGGCTGATCGATGGCTGTTTCAATCAGCCGCGCAGCTATGCCAACCGGTCGGAACTGATCTGGGGCAGCGCCTATCTGCTGATGGCGCTATGCTATCTGGAAGAGGGACGGGTGATTTGCTGAGAGAGGCCATATCATGACCGTGATCATCGCCGGCGGCGGCATTGGCGGGCTGAGCCTTGGTCTTAGCCTGCATCAGCTGGGCATTCATTTTCACATCGTCGAGGCGGTGGCGCATGTCAAACCGCTGGGCGTCGGCATCAATCTGCAACCGCATGCGGTGCGCGAGCTGTTCGAGCTTGGCCTTGAAAAACAATTGGACGCAATCGGGTTGCGGACCGAGGAAGTGGCCTATTTCTCGGCCCAGGGGCAGTTGATCTGGTCCGAGCCGCGCGGCCTGGAGGCGGGCTATCTCTGGCCGCAATATTCGATCCACCGGGGCGAGCTGCAATTCCTGCTTTACCGCGAATTGCTGGCGCGCTGCGGGCCTGAGGTGATCACCACGGGGGCCGCGCTGACCGGCTGGCAGGAGGATGCGCTGGGCGTTGTCGTGCGGCTGGAAAACCGCAAGACCGGCGAAAAGCTGGAGGATCTGCACGGCCAGGTTCTGATCGGTGCCGATGGCATAAATTCGACGGTGCGCGCCACGTTCTATCCCGATGAGGGCGGGGCCAGATGGCGCGGCACGATGATGTGGCGCGGTGTGACGCGGGCGCAAGGGTTTCTGAGCCGGCGCTCCATGGCGATGGCGGGCACGGCGGATCGCAAATTTGTCTGCTATCCGATTCAGGATCTGGGGGCAGATGGCGAACAGCGCATCAACTGGATCGCCGATCTGGCCCTGCCGCCGGATTATGCCTGGGACAGGCAGGATTGGAACCGCGAAGGCCATCTGCATGATTTCGCACCGCAATTTGCCGATTGGCATTTTGACTGGCTGGATATTCCGGCGCTGATCAACGCGGCTGAAAGCATCTGGGAATACCCGATGGTCGACCGCGACCCGCTGCCAAGATGGAGCCATGGCCGCGCCACGCTGTTGGGCGATGCGGCGCATGCGATGTATCCGATCGGATCAAACGGGGCGACCCAGGCCATCATTGACGCGCGCGTGCTGGCGCGTGAGCTGAAGGCGGGCCAGGGCGAGGCCGCGCTTGCCGCCTATGACGCGGATCGGCGCGAGGCGGTGAACCGGCTGGTGATGCTGAACCGGGGCGACGGGCCCGATAAGGTGCTGGACGAGGTTGCCGCCCGCGCGCCGGATGGATTCAGCAATATCGCGGATGTGATGAGCACCCGGGAACTTACCGAAATTGCGCAGAGCTACAAGGCTGTGGCGGGGTTTGACGTGGAGGCGTTGAATGCCCGCGCGCCGCTGATCGAGTTGAATACATAAGGGGACGGAAAATCTATGGCGTTAGCACCGGAAATGGAACGGGCGGTTGGCGGGGTCATTGAAAAATGCGCCCGTTGGCTGGCCTATGGCGGCGGCGTCTTGCTGGCCGGGGTGGCGGTGATGGTGGTGCTGTCGGTGATCGGGCGGGCACTGGATGGTTTCGGGCTGCGCCCGATCCGCGGCGATTATGAGCTGGTCCAGACCGGCGTTGCCCTGGCCGTCTTTGCCTTTTTGCCCTGGTGCCAGTTCAATCGCGGCCATGTCAGTGTCGATATTCTGGTCACGCAATTTCCGCAGCGCGCCCAGGCGTTTTTTGGCCTGATCGGCGACACCCTGATCACCCTGGCGGCTTTTGTCATTGCCTGGCGGATCTGGATTGCGTTTGGCGAAAAATTTCCGTTCTGGAACCAGGATCTGCGCGATGTTCTGAACATGGGATTGCGGCCATTCTTTCCCGAAACAACCTATGAGTTGGCGATTCCGATGTGGATCCCCTATGGGCTGGGTTTCCTGTTTTCCGCGCTGTTCGTGCTGACATCGATCTATTCGGTCTGGCGATCACTGAACTGGACCCTTCAGGGCCGGGAGAATCTGATATGACCGGACTTGAGCTTGCGATTGCGGCCTTTGCATTGATGCTGGTCGCCATTTTCTTTCGTGTGCCGATTGGTGTGGCCATGGGAATCACCGGATTTGTCGGCACCTGGATCGTGCTGGGGCGCGCGAACGCGCCGCTCAGCCTGATGAAATCTCTGACCTATGAGACATTTTCCAGCTATTCGCTTTCGATTGTGCCGCTGTTTCTGCTGATGGGGCAATTTGCAACGAAATCAGGCATGTCCGCGGCGTTGTTCAAGGCGGCCTCGGATTGGTTGGGGCACCGAAGGGGGGGGGTCGCGATGGCCGCTGTCGGGGCCTGCGCGGGCTTTGGCGCGGTCTGCGGCTCGTCGCTGGCCACCGCATCGACCATGGGGCAGGTGGCGCTGCCCGAGATGCGCAAACGCGGCTATTCCGACAGCCTGAGCACCGGGGTTCTGGCGGCGGGCGGCACGCTTGGCATTCTGATCCCGCCGTCGATCATTCTGGTGATCTACGCCATTCTGGCCGAGCAGAATATCGTCAAGATGTTCATCGCGGCCCTGGTACCGGGCATTCTGGCGGCACTTGGCTATATGGCGACGGTCGCCGTCTATTGCTGGTTCAAACCCGAGGCCGGCCCGGCGATGGAGCGGGTGCCGATGGGCGAGCGGTTTCGCGATCTGGGCCGGATCTGGCCGGTCGTGGTCATCTTTGGGCTGGTCATGGGCGGTATCGCGGGCGATTGGAACTGGACCCAGGACGGGGTGCAGGCGCTGTTCACCCCCACCGAAGGGGCCGGCGTTGGCGCGGTGGCGACCGGGATTTACGGCGTGTTGTCAGGCGGTTTGACCTGGCGCGGCTTTCTTGATTCGGTGCTGTCTGCGGCCAGTTCCACCGCGATGATCTTTTTCATCGTTCTGGGCGCGCATCTGTTCAATTCCTTCCTGGCCTTCACCCAGGCCCCGCAGCAGCTGGCCGAATGGATCAGCACCCAGGGCTTTGCGCCGCTGCTGGTGCTGACCATCATGCTGGTGACCTATCTGATCTTTGGCTGCGTGATGGATTCGCTGTCGATGATCTTGCTGACGATCCCGATTTTCTTTCCCATCGTCCAGGCGCTGGACTGGAACATTCTGGGCTATGCGATGACCCAGGAGCAATCGGCGATCTGGTTCGGCATTCTGGCGCTGATTGTGGTCGAGGTCGGGTTGATCACGCCGCCGGTCGGCATCAACCTGTTTATTATCAATTCGATGGCGCGCGACATTCCGATCGCCAAGACCTATGCCGGGGTGGCACCTTTCGTGGCCTCCGATCTGCTGCGTGTCGTTATTCTGGTGGCCTTTCCGGGCATATCCCTGTGGCTGGTCGGCGTGATGTTCTGATGCGCATTGCGTTTGATGTGACTCACCCTGGCGGGCCGAGGCAGTGGTTTGTGAAACAACCGCGTTCGGCCCGCCAGGGTGATGCCGTGCCTCGGGTAAAACGCAATAGGCTGTAGAGAACGGATATTGACGGGGCCGGGCGGGCGGATTAGACCGGCCCCCGCGTTGCCCGAGTGGCGGAATTGGTAGACGCAGCGGATTCAAAATCCGCCGCCGCAAGGCTTGCCGGTTCGAGTCCGGCCTCGGGTACCATAGCGATTTTGGCATGGCTGTTGGCCGGGCTGAATTGCGGGCTGCGACCGGTGCCCCGCGCGCCCCGCGCGATGATCGCGGGTGAGCGTGACGCGCCCGCAGGATGATTTAGAGCGCGTCGCGCCAAATCGAATTCACCGGCCGACCCGAACGCATTCGATTGCGCGAACGCTGCCTCGGTCCGGGTGATGAATGCTCGCATCCGATCAGGCGCGACGCGCTATAGAACGCTGTGTGCAAGGGCCACGGGGGCAA
>NZ_JBTUJH010000104.1:0-3148 GCF_058343375.1 Alterinioella sp. | reverse complement strand
CGCCCTGCACGGCGGCGTCAAGATCTTCGGTTGTGCCTGCCTTTATCAATGCGCCCAATTCGCCCACCGGGCCGGTGTGTGGCTTGCCGGCGGCCTCGGTCAGCTCAACTTGCAGCTTGTCGATCCACAAAGACCCGATGCCTTGCGCCGCCGCCTGCGCCTCGTGGCGCAACAGATCACCATCGCGCCGCGCCCGCCACGCCAGCGATGAAACACCCGCCAGAACCGGGCGCACAATCAGATGTTCGCCGTCATGGTCGCGCCGCGCCTGTGTCAGGGCATTGCGCAGCGCCATGACCAGATCGCCCCACTCTTCAAGGCCGCTGCAATCAACCTCGATCCGCTCGAACTGGGCCACGGCCAGAACCCGTTCGGCCAATGTCACCGCGCCGGAATCCGCCACCGACACCAGCGTCACCGACTTTTCCCCGGCTTCGCCAATGTCGCGCCCCTGCGGGATGCCGGGCATCACCACCGCCCCGGTGCCGGTATGAACGGCGCGCTGGTGGATATGGCCAAGCGCCCAGTAATCAAAGCCGGTGTCCTCCAGTTCCTTCAGGGAACAGGGCGCATAAGGGTCATGCCCCGCCGCCCCGCCCAGACTGGTGTGCAGCAGCCCGATATTGAACGCCCCGTCACGCGCGCCGTGAAAATACCCCAGCAGGCTTTCGGGTGCCTGCGGCTGGCGAAACGAAATGCCATGCACCGCAACGTCATGGCCATTCCAGCTGGTTTCGACATATTCCGCGCGGTCGGAAAACACCGTAACAGACTCTGGCAAAACCAGTTCGCGGGTGATCCGCGACATGGCGTCATGATTGCCCCGGATCAGGAACACGGGAATGTCCGCATCAGCCAGCCGCGCCATTTCCTGCGCCAGAAAGCGGGCGGTTTTCATCGAGGTCTGCGCGCCGTCATAAAGATCACCGGCGATCAGCAACGCCTGAACCTGCTCTGAAATACACAGATCAATTATCCGCGACAGCACGGTTCGGGTGGCGTTGCCTATCAGTTCGGCCAGGCCCTCGTCCCGCAGCGCCAGCGATTTCAGCGGTGAATCCAGATGCAGATCCGCCGTGTGAATGAATTTGAACGCCACGCGTGATCTCCGGGGATAGATTATCCTATGCGTGTATAAGGCCAACGACGCGCCTTGGCGTCAAGCAGGCAGAGGCGCGCGCCCACCGGGCAGCGACAAGAGCCCCGCTTCAGGCATCGCTTACATACGACAAAGGGCAGACCCCAAAAGGGCCTGCCCTGAATTCTGTTTACCAATGATCGCCAGCCCGCCCCAGACCTGCCCGGGGCTTGGACCCTATTCGCTGTAGGAGCCGAGGCTGCCCGAGGTGGTGGTGACGGATTCCTCACTCAGCAAAACGGCCAGAACCCCAACTCCGATCACTCCGCCGGCAACGGTTCCGGCGGTCAAACCACCCGCACTGGGCAGAACGCCGACCACTACATCATCGTCATCTTCTTCCACGACTGGCGGCAGCGGCACCACTGGGGGCGTTACGACATGTGCAAAGGCAGCGGATCCGATCACAGAGACACTGATGCCAAGCGCGAGAATCATCTTTTTCATAATTTAAAACCTATTCCAAACAGCTCGATCCATCTGTACCGCAAGTTTCGGGCGCTTTCAACGCACACCTCGCCTATTTTTCGCCAGATCTGTTCAATTGGTAAGGCGGCGCAGACGCAGATAGCCGGATCCGGGACCCGCCCATTGGCGCGATTGCCAGACGATGCCGCTGCGCGAATCAACCCAGTAATCATTGACCACCTTGCCCGCCCCGCCCAGGCGGTCCGCGGCCATGCCGCCGGTGCAGGTCTCTTGCAGGCGACGGGTGGGGTGGCGTCGCTCGACGATGATGATCGTTTGCGGGCCCAGATCAACCAGATCGCACATCAGCGACAGGCGCCGGGTCTTGTTGTCCAGCCCGCGGTTGCTCAGAATTCTTTCGCCCCCCTGCGACGGGCCGGGCGCGTCACCGGCCACCGGCACGGCGCTGGACAGGATGTCACCCCCCAGACCCCGGGTGGCAATCAGCACGCCGTTGCGCGTGGTCAGCGTAATATTGTCCTCGGTGCGCCAGACGGTAATCAGCCCCGGCGTGCCATCGCGCCTGCGCGCGTCGACAGAAAGATAGGCCAGCTGGTCCCGGCGCTCCAGTATGACCTCGAGGTAGGAGCCCTTCAGCGTGTCCAGCGCCGCGCGGGTCAGGGGCTGGCGCTGGCCCTGCGCCTTGGAGGCGGTTCTGGCGGCAACGACCTGGCGGGCCCCTTCAATGATCTGCAATTCCAGGCTGGGCACGTCATTGCCACCGCTGCACGCCGCCAGGAAAAGCGGCACGAACAAAAGCGCAGACCTCAGGCGCAGGCCAGATACGGGGCCAGATACGGGACCGGAAGATAGGCCGGAAAACAGAGCCATCATTCCCATACCCTCGGCCACTGGGCCACCAGCGCCCTTGCATGGGCATCGCGGACCTGCCCGTAAAGCCGCCCCGGCACCATCAGTTTCTGGCCGCCATCGCGCTGGATCGGCCGGATCGTGGTGCCCAACCGCTGGCGGCTGGCCGTACCCAGGAGCCAGCCCACCGGGATCGAGAAGCGGATGCCCTTGTCAAACGAACCTTCGCCGAAATCCTCTGCGGACACATCCGTGAGGGTAAAGAACGCGCCCACCTCCCAGCCATTGTCAAACACCCGGTCCACGGCAAAGGTGGCCCCCACATCGCCGGCCAGATATCGCCCCACATCCAACTGACCCAGATAACCACCGCCGAAATCGTAATAGGCCGAGGCCTGGCCGGTGAATACCGTGTAATCGCGAAACCCCAGACGCTGGTCGTAGTTGCGCTGACGCACATAATTGGCCTCGACCCCCAGCCCGAGGCGGCTGGAAACCGGTTTCCACAGCAGTTCGGTCGAGATGCCGCCATACATCGATTCCAGATAGCCCGCCGTGACGCGGGCATAAAGATCAGGCCCCGGGCGCCACTGGCGCGCCACATAAAGCTCGTCCAGCGTGGTATCGGCCTGGGCGTAAAGCACCTGATCGGTGCGCACATGCGGCAGCACCGAATTGGACGGGCGCCCATCCTTGACGTTGCCCACCAGACGCTGGCAGATCGGAAGAGCA
>NZ_JBTUJH010000103.1:0-7678 GCF_058343375.1 Alterinioella sp. | reverse complement strand
CGCGCGAGATTTCCTATGCGCATTCGGCCCGCACCCGTGGCGGGCGGGCCGTGATCCGGGCGATGGAGAATGCCACCGGGCGGATGCGTCTGATGCACCGCGCCCGCGGCTATGAGGATGAGGTGGCGGGGGGGCGCGATTTCTGGTCGGTGCTGGTCGGGCGTTACGGCCTGAATCTGGAGCTGCTCGGCGGCGCATTGGAAAACATTCCCGCCGATGGCCCCGTCATCGTCATTGCCAACCACCCCTACGGCATTCTGGACGGGCTGATGTTGGGCCATATCCTGGCCCTGGCGCGCGGGGATTTCCGGATCCTGGCGCACCACATCTTTCGCAAGGCCGAGGATCTGGAACGCGTCATACTGCCGATTTCCTTCGAGGCGACCAAGGCGGCGCTGGCGCTCAATATCCAGACCCGCAAGACCGCGCTGCGCTACCTGTCCGAGGGCGGGGCCATCGGGGTCTTCCCGGGCGGCACGGTTTCGACCGCAGCCCGGCCCTTTGGCCGCCCGATGGATCCCTGTTGGCGCGGCTTCACGGCGCGCATGATCGCAAAATCCGATGCCACCGTGGTGCCGATCTTTTTCGATGGCCAGACCAGCCGCCTGTTTCAGGTCGCAAGCCACCTGCATTCGACGCTGCGGATGGGCCTGCTGATCAAGGAATTCCGGAACCGGATGAATACGCCGGTGCGCGTGGTCATCGGTGATCCGATCCCGCGCGCAGTTCTGAACGGCCACGCAAAAGACAGCCGCGCGATGATGGATTTCCTGCGCCAAGCCACTTATGACTTGTCGCCAATACCCCTGAACCCGGCCGAGATCGGGTTCGAGTTCGAGGAAAGGCATAAACGCAATGGCAGTCGGAATATTTGACAGCGGACTGGGCGGGTTGACAGTGCTGGATGCGGTCACAAAACGCCTGCCGGAGGTGCCGTTCGTCTATTACGGCGACAATGCCCATGCGCCATATGGCGTGCGCGATGCCGATGATGTCTATGAGCTGACAACAGCAGGCGTGTCGCGCCTGTTTGATGAAGGTTGCGATCTGGTGATTCTGGCCTGCAACACCGCCTCTGCCGCCGCGCTGCGCCGGATGCAGGAGGCCTGGGTGCCGGAAGGCAAGCGCGTGTTGGGCGTGTTCGTGCCGCTGATCGAGGCATTGACCGAACGCCAATGGGGCGACAATTCCCCGCCGCGCGAAGTGGCCGTGCAGCATGTGGCGCTGTTTGCCACGCCCGCGACCGTGTCCAGCCGGGCATTTCAGCGCGAACTGGCCTTTCGCGCCATCGGTGTCGATGTCGAGGCGCAGCCCTGCGGCGGTGTTGTCGATGCGATCGAGCAGGGCGATATGATTCTGGCCGAAGCCTTGGTGCGCTCCCATGTCGAGGCGTTGCAGCGGCGGATGCCGAAACCGCAGGCCGCAATTTTGGGCTGCACCCATTATCCGCTGATGGAAGATGTGTTTCGCGACGCCCTCGGGCCCGATGTGACGGTCTACAGCCAGGCTGATCTGGTGGCCGAAAGCCTTGCCGATTATCTGAACCGCCACCCCGCCATGATCGGGCCGGGCACTGACGCTTTGCTTCTGACAACCGGCGATCCGGCGCGGGTATCCAATAAGGCGATTGGATTTCTGCGGCGAAAGATCGAATTTGTATCCGCATGATAACTAATTGTTTTCAAAAGCTAATGGGTCGTTTTTAATGTTTCTCGCCAAACCATGCTGAAGCAAACTGCCGCGCCCCCTTTGCCATCCGGCCGGGCGATCTTATCTTTGAACGAATTAGGAATGGAGAACGCACCATGCGCGGGTTGAAAAAGAGACGCCGGATACAGATTATCGCCATTGCGGTTGTCTTGCTGACCGGAGCAAGCGTGATAATCGGCTACGGCATGCGCGATGGCATCAACTTTTTCCGCTCGCCCAGTGCTGTGGCCGCATCGCCGCCGTCCGAGACCGAAATATTCCGCATCGGCGGTCTGGTTCTGGAAGGGTCGCTGCAAACCGGCGAGGGTATCGAATTTTCCTTTATCGTGACCGATGGCGGGGCCGATATTCCGGTGCGCTATGTCGGCACGCAGCCGCCGCCGGATCTGTTTGGCGAAGGTCAGGGCACGATCGCCACCGGCACTTTTGTGGATGGCACCTTTCTGGCCACCGAATTGCTGGCGCGCCATGATGAAACCTACATGCCGATCGAGGTGATCGAGGCGCTGGAAGAACAGGGCGTTTACCGGCAGCCACAAGACAGCTGAAAAAATCCGCACGGGATTTAGGAAAATTTTAATGGTCTTGCCGCAAATCTTGGGGTGATTTCCTTCAAACCGAAGGGAAGGGCCCCGAAGCGGGGCAATTCTGCAACCTTGAGCATGGAGGGCTGGGCCATGCTGTCGGTTCGCCAGATTGCGTCTGAAATCGTCGCCCGCGAGGGCGGCTTTGTGAATGACCCGAACGATCCCGGTGGGGCCACCAATTTCGGCGTCACCATCGCCACGATGCGCCGCCTTGGCCTTGATCTGAATGCCGATGGGGATGTCGATGAGGATGACGTGCGGCTGATGACGGCCGAACGCGCCACCGAGATATTCATCGAACATTACTTTCGTGCGCCGCGCATCGACCAACTTCCCGAACCGCTGCAGGCCTCTGTCTTTGACATGCAGGTCAATTCCGGGACCAACGCGGTCAGGATCCTGCAACGCCTGCTGCGCGATATGGGGCTGGATATTGCCGTTGACGGGGTTATCGGGCCGCAAACCATCGCGGCAGCACAGGCCGCGCTTGATCAGGCCCCCGAGCATCTGGTTGATGCCTATGGCATTGCCCGACGCAATTTCTACTATTCTCTGGCCGATCGCCGCCCGGCCTCGCGCCGTTACGCCACGCGCCGCGATGGCGGCAAGGGCGGCTGGATCCTGCGGGCCGAAGAGTTCATCTCGCCGCGCTATCGCCTGACCGCGGCCGAACATCGCGAAAGGATCGCAGCATGGGATTGATTTCACGCGCTTTTGGCAATGCCGGTGCGGTGCGCGCCATGGGCGAAGCCGCCACCGACATGGCTGAGGTCTTTCGGCCCAACGCAACCCGCCGGATGGAGCTTTCGGCGCAGGCACAACGCGCCGCCCTTGATGCGCAGGGCGATGAGTTCCAATATGCCCGCAACGGGCTGTTTGACCGCGTCGTGAATGGCATCAACCGCCTGCCGCGCCCGATGCTGGCGCTTGGCACGCTTGGGCTCTTTGTGTTCGCCATGACCGATCCGGTGGCGTTTTCCGACCGGATGGTGGGGCTGGAAGCCGTGCCCGAGCCGCTGTGGTGGCTCCTGGGGGCGATCGTCAGTTTCTATTTCGGGGCCAGGGAAATGTTCTATTTCCGCACCCCAGGCCGGGGGCCAATACCGCGCATGGGGCGTGACACAATATCGGCGGACATGACCGACACCGCCGATACCGCCGATACCGCCACCAACCCCGCATTGAGCGCCTGGTTGGCCGACCGGCAGGACGGCAATACCTGAATCGGTGCCGCTGGCGGGCCAAGGACGGCCCCGATATCGGCCCTCCCCGAAAATCGCCGCATTTCCCGAAATTCGCCGCCTTGCCTTTGCTCGATTTCTGTTAGTGCGCGTCGCGCGGATGATGCGCTGGCTGCAGGTGAGATGGAATCAGATGAGCAAGGTAAAAGCATCCGACCTGCTGGTCAGGGCGTCGGAAAACCAGAATGTCGAATATGTGTTCGGGGTGCCGGGGGAAGAGAACCTGGATTTCGTGGAGTCGCTGCGCAAATCGTCGATCCGGCTGATCGTTACCCGCCACGAACAGGGTGCCGGGTTCATGGCAGCCACCTATGGGCACCAAATTTCCGGTCAGGATCGCGGTGATGGTGCCAAGCGATACCGCCCCGGCAGGCACCAGAAACAGCGCCCGCAGCACGCAATCCCGGCACCGATCAGCCAGATGAGCCCCGTCCTGCCCATCGCCTTACCCCGCGCAACAGGAAAGTTTCGCCACATCCTTGTCAAAACTCTGCGCGGCCAGTTTCAGCCCCTCGACGGTGGTCAGATAGGGGAAAATGGTCTCTCCCAATGCCTTGCTGGTCATGCCGAATTTCAGCGCCAATGCCAAAGTCTGGATCGTGTCGGCACCTTCGGGCGCGATGATCTGCCCGCCCAGAAGCCGGTCGGTTGCCGCATCCGCCACCAGTTTGATCAGCCCGCGTGTATCGCGCGCCGCCAATGCACGCGGCACATTGTCCAGCCCGATCACGCTGGTCTTGACGTCAAAGCCCGCATCGCGCGCCTGCGCCGCGCTCAACCCCACACCTGCCACCTGCGGATCGGTGAAGACGACCCAGGGCATGGCTGTGTTGTCATAGATCATCGCGTCCAGACCGAAGGCATTATTGACCGCGATCCTGGCACCATAGGCGGCCATATAGACGAACTGATCGCGGTCGGTGACGTCGCCGGCAGCATAGATCTGGCCGCGTGTCGTGGCCATGTCCGGCCCGACCATGATGGCTCCGTTCCGGTCGGTTGCGATGCCAAGATCAGCCAGCCCCAGCCCATCGGTGTTGGCGACGCGCCCGGTGGCGGCGACCAGCCGTTCGGCGCTCAGCGTGACCGCTATGCCATCGCGTTCGATGGTCACGATGACACCGCTGTCGCCAGCCTCCACGCGGCGGTAACTCAGGCCGGTCTCCAGCCGGATGCCTTCGGCCTGCATCGCAGCCGTCAGCGCGGCACCAACCTCGGGTTCCGCGCCGGGCAATAGCCGCGAGCGGGTGACAAGCGTGACCGCGACGCCCAAACGCGACGCCATCTGCGCCAGTTCTGCCCCGACATAGCCGCCGCCAAGCAGGATCAGGCTTTTCGGCCGCTCGGGCAGGGTCAGAAGCGCCGTGGAATCGAGCACCTCCACCGCCTCGATCCCGGCAATATCGGGCATTTGCGGGCGCGAGCCGGTGGCGATGAGGGTCCGCTCCGCCCGGATCCTGCGCCCGCCGACCTCGACCCCGCCCTCGACCAGCCGCGCCGGGCCTTCCGCAATGTAATCGACCGCATCATATGCGGGCAGAAGGTCGATATATTTCTTCTGCCGCATTTCAGTGACCAGCGCATCGGTGCCCTGCACCAAAGCCGCCCAGTCCACCGCATGGGCGCAGGGGTCGATGCCGGGAAACCGCGCCGCCGCCGCACCGCCATGCACCGCCTCGGCGGCGCGGATCATCGCCTTGGACGGCACACAGCCGACATTGACACAGGTGCCCCCGATGGTGCCATCGCCGATCAGCGCGACGCGCTTGCCCGCCTCGGCCGCCGTGATCGAGGCCGAAAATCCGGCCGATCCCGCGCCCAGCACGATCAGGTCATAGGGGCCAGTTCTGCGAGTATCGGACAGGTCTTTCATGGGCATGTCTTTCTCTGAAATACAGTCAATTCGGATCCGATGGGGCCGCCATCGGGGCCGCTGCGCCGGCCCGCGCGCAGCCACAGCGCATGGGCCACAACCCCAAGCGAGGCAAAGAGCATCGGAAACAGCGCGTGATCCAGCCACCCCACGAGGGTCGACAACCCGACCCCGGCAACCACCAGCACCAAAAGCGGCGTAAAACAGCAGATCGCCGCGATGACACTGCCGATCAACCCGCGCCGCAGGAGTTTGTCCCGGGTCATGTCGCGCGCGCCGCCATGCCCGATCAGGACCCTGATGCCCTGTCCAGCACCCGGCCCGGATAGCCGTATTGCATCGACGCTTCGGCAATTTCATCCGGGGTCGTTATGGAATCATCATAAGATACCAGAAACACGATCGTCTCGGCATCCTGATCATAGTCGCCGGCGATGATTTCGACGCTCTCAATGGATCTTACCGCCTCGGCGGCGATATAGGGGCAGGACGGGCAAAACAGCTCGCTCACCTCGATGCGGGCCTGCTGTTCGGCCGCCCATGCGGCCCCGCCGACCAGCCAGATGCCAGCCAGGAAACTCAACAGCGCTTTCATTCCAGGTCCTTTCATCAATAGCTCAGGATATAGGGGGTGAGGTAGGGAAAGATCATCGCGATGGCGGTGACGATGGCCGCCAGCCAGAGCGAGGCCTTCATCACAGTGCGGTTGACCGGCCGGGCGCACATGGTGCCCGCGCGGCATTCGCCGGCTTCGGCCCGGTGCAGTTTCCAGAACCCGTAGCCGATGAAGCCTGCGGCGATTGTGAATGTATACCACTTATAGGCATAAAGCGCCGTCAGCTGTGCGATCCATACGCCACCGACGCCGAAACTGACCAGAACCAGCGGCAGAATGCAGCACGAGGTCATCGCCAGCGCGCCAAGCAGGCTGCCCCCGGTGGCGATGCGATTGCCCGTGGTGCCGGTGGTTTCGTGCCCCGTCACCGGCGTTTCTTGTGTTGTCGACATGCGCAAAATTGCTCCTCTTGCCTTCGATTCCTCCTCTGTCTAAGGTCTGTAGGCCCTACAGGCACAAGGGGAAGTTCGGCATGAACGGCAAACCGGCGGTAAACTATCTGTTACGGGCCGGTCTGGCACGGGCAACAGGCTGCAATCTCGAAACCATCCGATACTACGAGAATGTCGGCATCCTGCCACCGCCGCCCCGCAGCGCGAAGGGCTTTCGCACCTATGATGAAAGCTATGTGCGCCGATTGGGTTTCGTGCTGCGCATGCGCGAACTTGGGTTCAGCCTCAAAGAGGTGCGCGGGTTCCTGTCGCTGGTCGATGGCGGCACCCAGACCTGCGCCGAGGTGCTGGACCGGACGCAGACCCATCTTGGTGCCGTCCGTGCAAAAATCAGCGATCTGCAGCGGGTCGAGAGGGTGCTTGCCGAAACGGTTGCAAAATGTTCCGGCGATGCCGTGCCCGACTGCCCGGTGCTCGATGCGCTGGCCGGGTAGGGGTGCTCAGGGCGACACCATCAAATTCATCACATGGCAGGATGGCGGAGACCAGGGGTGTAACTTCGAACTCTTGCCCCCAAAGGCGCGACCGCGCTTCGGGCGGCCAGCCCGCCGCGCCGGAGGTGCCACGCAGTGTGAGACAAATAGTGGCAGAGGGGGTGGCAGCATGTTCGACCCTCGGATGCTCTCATCGTTTTTTCTAAACGACTGCCGCCCAACGCTTCATTCTGGAGGTTGATGGCGTTTCGCTGCGCGAAAAGCCTGTGGCGGAGAGAGAGGGTGTATTCTCGAACCCATTCACCTTTCTCAAACTAGCCCTTCAGGCATGCAACAATCAAATCCGCCATCGTATCCCATAAAGCCTCCAAGTCCTTTGGTGAAGGCGCAAAACTATTCGAATGGATATACCGATTCAACGTGTCGGCTGACACGAGTTGATTAATTTGAGAAAATTTCTTCGTCGCATCCAATTGTTTTTTGTCGATTTTGTCGTGGCTAAAAAGTGCGGCGCCAACTTTTTCAACACGGCGGGCAAGCTTGTCATTTTCATGCACCTGAATACTATGTTCATCCACATAATGATCAATGGATAGCTCCAAAAGCACACGAAATAACACCGACACTGCATTTGGGTGTTTTTCGGTATTCAGGTGGAATTGAAGTTCTTCCCAAATAGCATGGTGTCGTTGCTGTTTGCCTGTCCAGAGAATGCCAAACTCTTTTTGTGGGATAAGAGTTATTCGCCTTGTAGGCTTTGGTTTC
>NZ_JBTUJH010000102.1:0-4296 GCF_058343375.1 Alterinioella sp. | reverse complement strand
TCGCGGATCAGGGTTTCGTTGATGTCGTCGTCCATTGGACTTGAACCAATGGCGCCCTTCTGGACGACCCCCGAAGTCGAACTCTTCCAGCTCTTTCGCGAGAGGCAGCTTGGCGATGGTCATCTGGTATTTGATCGACCTCGCCTGCTTCTCGGAGGTCTCGGCGGTCAGGAGTTGGGACTATCCTGAATTTTGTGCGCTGACGTGGTAACTGCTCGAAGAGGAGACCCACGTATGAGCATCGATAAAGACATCTTGGACCGATTGATGGAAGGCCGCGCGCCTGGTGATTTGTTTGGCAAAGACGGCATTCTGTCCGAGCTGACCAAGGCGCTGGCGGAGCGGGCGTTGAGCACGGAGATGGATATCCATCTCGATGAAGAACGCGCCGAGGAGGCGCCTGAGGGCCGCAACCAGCCAGCCAACCGGCGAAACGGTAGCAGCCAGAAGACCGTGACCACCGACAGCGGCAAGGTCGTTCTGGACATCCCTCGCGACCGGAACGGCACCTTTGATCCGATGCTGATCGCCAGGTATCAGCGCCGCTTTCCCGAGTTCGATCGCAAGATCATCAGCATGTATGCCCGGGGCATGACAACCCGGGAGATCCAGGGGCATATCGAGGAAATCTATGGCGTCGAGGCATCCCCCAGCCTGATTTCCGCGATTACCGACGCGGTCATGGAGGAGGTCACCGCCTGGCAGAACCGCCCTCTGGAACCGTGCTATCCGATCATCTTCATGGACGCGATCCGGGTCAATATCCGCAGCGATGGAGCCGTCTCGAACAAGGCGGTCTTCGTGGCCCTCGCGGTTCTGCCAGATGGAACGCGTGACGCTCTGGGGCTGTGGTTCCAGGCCAATGAGGGTGCCAGGTTCTGGGCCAAGGTGCTGACCGACCTGCGCAACCGGGGCGTCCAGGACATCCTGATCGCCGTCGTGGACGGGCTCAAGGGTTTCCCGCAGGCCATCGAGGCGGCCTTTCCAAAGACCCAGGTCCAGACCTGTATCGTTCATCTGCTGCGTCATTCCATGAGCTTTGCCAGCTACAAGGACCGCAAGGCCGTAGCCACAGCCCTCAAGGCGATCTACACTGCGGTGGACGTTGAGCAGGCCGAGGCCGCTCTGGCAGAGTTCGAGGAGAGCGATCTGGCCAGGCGGTATCCGGCCATCGCACCGAGCTGGCGCCGGGCCTGGAACGAAGTGATCCCGTTTCTCGACTATCCGCCCGAGGTGCGCAGGCTGATCTACACCACGGATGAGATCGACAAGACTTTTCTGCGTGGGTCTGCTAGGTTTTCGTTGCGCGGACGACCTCGTGGCGAAGAGCGGCGTGTCGACTGGAAGCGTCGCCGGGCAGCCCAGGAAATTCCCGTCGGTTTGAGGCGCCCGCGCACCCGTCCTCTTTCGGAGGGTGCGGGCGCCATGACGCGACCAAGTGTTCATAGCTTTTTTCTGCGCGTTCGGCGATTTGCGCTTCCTGACGGCGCAACTCCTTCACGTTATAGGCAAAGGTCGGACCGCGTTTGCTGCCCTTCTTCTGAGGACAGCCTGCGGCCAGCTCCATGGCGCGGCGCTTGTGGGCAACAAGGCTTGGACGGGCCCAATGATAATCCTCTTGCTTTGTCAGAATGTGCCAACATAGCGTGGTCAGTTTTCGGGCCACGGCAACAGCTGCGATCTGGTGCCCACGCCGGGCGCGAATGCGGATGAAGAAGGCGCGCAGGGGACCAGGTGCCTTTGCCGCTGCCCACGCGGCCTCGACCAGCATTGCGCGCGCATGGCTGCGACCGGCCTTGCTGATGCGGCCGTGATGTGCCGCTCCAAGTCCCGACTGGTGGACACGCGGGTTCAGCCCGAAGTAACTCACCAGCTTTTGCGGGCAGTTGAACCGCTCGATGCTACGGATCGCCGCCATCAGTCCGGCCGCCACCACCAGATTGACCCCGGTTATTGTCAAAAGCCGCGCAATATCTTCGTTCCCAAGGGCGTCCTGTGCAATCTCGCGATCAAGGACGGCAAGATCATCGGCCAGACGGTCAAGTTCCCGGATATGCCGCTGAATGGCTTCACGCTCATCCAGAGGAACCGGCTGGCGCGTCAGCCAGTCGCGGCCGCGCCGGTTGAAAAGGTCCGCATGCGGGCATTTCGGGATCAGGTGCGCGTGCAGAATGGCATGCACCTCGTTCTTGATCCGGGTCCGGTGCCGGACAACCTGATAGCGGCGCGCCACCAGTCTGCGCATCCGTTCCGTCGCCGCATCCGGGGTCCATATTTCCGGCAGGTAGCCGGCCGCATGCAGGCTGGCCAGCGTGCCGGCGTCGACCTTGTCGGTCTTCACATGGGCATAGGCAATCGCCTTGACCTGAAGCGGATTGGCAATCACCACCCGTTTCACGTAAGGCGTCAGAACCCGGGACACCGCCATGCAATTCCCAGTCGCTTCAATCACCACTTCGTCCGTATCCAGGAGCTGCCTGCCAAAGCCTTCCAGGGCCGTGCGGGTCATGTCGACCCGGCCCTCATGCCTTGTCAGGCCGTTTTCCCAAATCACCACCTCCCCAAAGGTCCGGTGGATGTCGATTCCGATTACACGTCGCATACACGCCTCCTTCGTCAGTTGAAAACAAACGGGAGCGGCGGGCGACACGACAACTACGGATCCGCGCTCACGGCGCAACCGGGCGAGTCGCAGAGGCGGCCAGCTACTAACACGAGCTCGCAGCTCATCGTATGGATCGGCCTGCCCACACTCTCGTGCTCCCGGTGCCTCTGTCCCGGATGCTCGCAGCATACACCAGATTCGCAAAAACCCGGCCGAACATTGGCACCGAAATCTTCATACCGATTACGAATTCCATTGAGGCATTGAATTCGAAGATCCGGCGCGCCGTCCGAACCCGCGGTCACTTCCCAAGCGATGAGGCCGCGGCGAAATTGATCTATCTGGCGCTCAATGCTACATCCACCGAATGGAAGCGTTCGGTGCGCGAATGGCACGCAGTGAAAAGCCAGCTCGCCATCATGTTCGAAGACCGCTTCCCAATGGCGTAAGAAAACGCGTCAGGCACAAAATTCGGCACAGTCTCCACAAGGTCAGTAATGTCCCTGGTGGGGTGGCCGGGGCGACAACCCGATTTGATGGAGCCGACCGGCTCGAGTCCCCCGCCATTAATATAAAAGTCCGGCTAATGAACTGCCGCGGCTTAGCGAACTCTTAGCACAATGCGTGGCAGGTTTCGCCTGCGTCCCTCGCGGATGGCGCGGCCGGCGTTGCTCGGATCCGCAGTTGTCAGAATGACATCGCTGGCGCCACAGCGGCGCGGTTTCGCAACCCGGCGCAAAGCGCCAACCGAAAAAGGAAACGAAAATGTCCTCCATTCTGACCAACAAGAGCGCGATGGTCGCGCTGCAAACCCTGAAAACCATCAACTCCAGCCTGGCCAAGACCCAGAACGAGATTTCCACCGGCATGAAGGTGGCCACAGCGAAGGACAACTCGTCGATCTGGGCCATCTCCAAAGTGATGGCCGCCGACGTGAAAGGCTTCAAGGGCATCGCGGAAAGCCTGTCTCTTGGCGAGTCCACGGTTGCGGTGGCACGGCAGGCCTCGGAAACGGTCACCGATCTGCTCACTGACATCAAGAGCAAGATTGTCGCCGCGCAGGAGCAGAACGTCGACCGCGAGAAGATCCAGACTGACATCGCCGCGCTGCGCGACCAGATCAACTCGGTGGTCAACGCCGCGCAGTTCAACGGGCTGAACCTGCTCAAGGGCACCGAGGACGTGAACATCCTGTCCTCTCTCGACCGGGCTAGCGACGGTTCGGTCACGGCCAACAACATCACCATCGCACGGCAGGACATGACCACCACTGCCGGTACACAAGGCACCGGAACCGACCTGTCCGCCAACGCCGCGCTCAGCGCCACCTCGGCCAGCAACGCCGGCAACACCGCCACGATGACCATCGCCACCGATGCGGACATGAGCGACAACACGATTTCGCTCACGATCGGTGGGGCAACGCTCAACTACTCGGCGGGCGACCTGAGCGGCGACCAGGACGCCGCAGCCTCGACCATCACCGGCGCCATCAACGCGCTGGGGATCGTCGGGGTGACCGCCAGCGTTTCGGCCAACGTCATCACCCTGACCTCGACCCGTGCCTTCGAAGACGTGGCGCTCTCGGCCACCGGCGCGACCGCCTCCGCCTCCAGTATCGCCGAGCGTGCCGAGACGCTCACCTTCTCGGGTGTGGCCGCGGTGGCGGAAGGCGACGGCTACCAACTGAC
>NZ_JBTUJH010000101.1:0-3745 GCF_058343375.1 Alterinioella sp. | reverse complement strand
GTGATGTCGGTCACCATGTCGGTCGATCACCGCGTCATCGACGGCGCGCTTGGCGCGAAGCTGCTGAATGCCATCGTGGACAATCTTGAAAACCCGATGACAATGCTGGCCTGACAGCCGGGCCCTGAAATACAAAAAAGGCGGGCCGCGATGGCCCGCCTTTTTGCAAATCTCACTGCGCCGTCAAACCTCTGACCCACCCGGCACGATCTGGTCCATCGACATGGACGGCTGATCACAGCCCGCCTCGCCGACGATCCTGGCCGGCACACCGGCCACGGTCTTGCAGGGCGGCACCGGCTCCAGCACCACGGACCCGGCAGCGATCCGGCTGCATTTGCCGATCGTGATATTGCCCAGAACCTTCGCGCCGGCACCAATCAGCACGCCGTCTTCTATTTTCGGGTGCCGGTCATCATCTTCCTTGCCGGTGCCGCCAAGCGTGACGGAATGCAGCATCGAGACATTGTCGCCCACCACCGCCGTTTCACCGATCACGATGGAATGGGCGTGGTCGATCATGATGCCCTTCCCGATTCTGGCGGCGGGGTGAATGTCGATACCAAACATCTCGCTGACCCGCATCTGCACGAAATAGGCCAGATCGGTGCGCCCGGCCTTCCACAGGTGATGCCCGACGCGAAACGCCTGAATGGCCTGAAACCCCTTGAAATAGAGCAAGGGTTGCAAAAACCGATGGCAGGCCGGGTCGCGGTCGAAAACAGCCACGATATCGGCCCGCGCCGCCACCCCCAGCACCGGATCCGCACCATAGGCTTCATCGGCAATCTCACGGATCAGCTGCTCCGACATTTCGCCCGAGGCCAGTTTCTGGGCCATGCGATAGGCCAGAGCCGCCTCAAGCGAGCCGTGATGCAGGATGCAACCATGCACCAAACCGCCCAAAAGCGGCTCCTCACGCACGGCGGCCTCCGCCTCGCGGGTGATGCGGCTCCAGACCGGGTCAAGCTCGGCCAGTCGGGTGCGGGTTTTTGCCATGACGGCCTCCGGGGTTTTACTGCCCTCCTTGATACATCAGATCGCGGGGCAGAACCAAGGTCAAACCTGTGATGGCCTGGATCACAATCGCTTATACGGCATCGGGGATGGTGAATTGCGCATAGTGAATGGCGATCCGCACCGTGCCATCGGTGAAATCGCCGCCATTCGCCGTCAGCAGCAGGGGCGTTCCGGCCCAGACCACAAAGGGGTTCACCGGGCCGCTGATCCATGAATTTTGTGCAATTCCCAGCCCATTGCCAAATCGGGCATCGCTGGCGGCATCGCCAAGGCGCCAATCGCTCAGGGTGCCGGTGATTGCCTGCGTCACCCGCCCGGTGGCCCCCAAAACAAGCGATCGGGCCGGAAATGACAGGCTTGCCGTAACGCTCGCGCCCGCAGAGATGCTCACATCCTGTTCGACGCTCATCATCGCCATTCCGGCCCCGCCCGGCGTGGCGCTCAGACCGCCACTGCGCCAGGCGCTGCCATCATGCAGGTCAATACTGCCGGTATCGGTGACAAAGGCCCGCCACCCGGCGCGCGGCGTGAAAAACACCCATCCGCCATTGACGAACTGCGCCACCTCGCCGTCACGTCCGGCCCAGGCGTTCACGGCATTTGTCGGCACGCCAAAGCATTCGCCCTCCAGCACGGCCCCCGGCGGTGTGGTCTGGCTGCGCGAGCGCAACGTCAATTGCACCACGCCATCCAGCCGTTGCAGCGCCTCGTTTACGGTGACGTGTTTTTGTGCCTGCGACGCGGCCAACAACGGCAGGCCAAGGTTTGTGGTGTCAGTCATTGATCTCGATCCTTGTAAATGGTCCGGGGCCGAAGCGCGCAGAAACCTGAGCGACTTCAATGGAATATGGCACGGTCACCCCGTCAGAGGCCCGCATCGCATCGCTATAGGAAAAACCCGATATTCCGGTCGTGACTTCGCGTTGCAGAACACCGCCAGTGTCGCGGATCCGCAGGATGTAGCTTTCAACATCCTCGCCCAGCGGCACTTCGCTTCCCTGCCAGCTGTCGCCGTCGATCCGGGTGCGTCTGATCCAGGTAATGTCACGCCCCGAACCGACCTGCAACGCGCGCAGATGGGCCGGTGCATAGGGCCGCAACCCGATGCCGTCAAAGGCCAGGTCCCGATGCACATAGCTTGGATGATCATAGCTTTTCGCGGCCTGACCGATCCGATAATGCCGCGCCAACCCGCGCGCCGACAACGCCATGTCAATCTGCTGCGGCCCGCCATCGAGCAACACGAATAGCGACCCCACCGGCCAATCTGGCGGCAAGGTTCCATCGCTGCCCGCCTGGCCGCGCAATCGCATCGTGATATCCCACAGATCTTCCCCCACCAATGTGGCATCGGCAAACTGGATCACTTCCCAATTCGCACCGTCGCCATCCCCGATTGCGGCCGCATTGGCCCCGTTCAGAACATCCTCAAGCGGGGCTGAGGCCAGCGCACCGGCCCCCAACCGCACCCTGAGCGCCGGGCCACGATCCCAGACCCCCGGCTCGGCACGAAACAGCGGGCTTTCCAGAACCCCGACGATCGAGCGCCGCTCGATCAGGCTGTTCAGCGTATAGCCGCTGTCACTGGCTGAACTATAGGCCGCCACCACCCCCGGCCAGGGCACGGCGGCCACCGCCAGATGCGGCGCGTGTTCAACCTCGTTACCGGTCAACAGCGGCAGATCCAGAAACACCGGGCTGACCGGTACCGGCGGCACGAAAGCCTCAAGCGTGACCGCATCCTCGACGGTGTCGGAGGGGTCGTAGATCTCCATTTCCGAGCGCACCGCCTCAACCTGACGCGCACCCGCATCCTCCAGCCGGTCCACCCGCCAGGAGGATCCATCCGCCATCTCGAAAATGGTTCCGGCCCCGATATCGCGCCGCGATGGCGGCAGGGCAAAGCTGATCGTGTCCCGCGCCACCCGCGATTCCGCCAGCCAGCGTTCGGCCACGGCGCGGCCCTCGCCGCCGGTCATCACCAGCGGCAGATCGCTCTGGCTGATGCCATCCTCAGAATCATCTGGGAAAACCGCTTCGCTCACGCGGGTCTCATAGGCCCCCGCCGCCTCGACATGGGAAAGCCGCACCCGGCCCACCATATCGGCGCGCGGCTGGCGGGTGTTGACCGGGGCCGCCAGACCATCCTCGCCCACCGCCATCAGATCGGCATCCACGACCGCCTCGGTCATCCCCACCCGCGAGCGAAAGACCAGCTTGCCATCGCGCTCGCTCGCCTCGAACCCATAGGCCAGCATCAAAGGTTGCAGCCTGGCCCGCGCGCTTTCCACGCCCGAGGATGCCGCGCCGCGCACGAAACCATGCAACCCACTGACATCATAGTCATAAACACCCGCCGACTCGCAGATTTCAGCCACCACATCGGCCAGCGGCTGCGCCCCCATCCGGCCCGAAATCCAATGCCCGCGCGCGTGGTTTTCGCCATCCGACCACAATTCCCGGTTATTGGGAAAGGCAGGCCAGGGCCGCGCATCCCAGGCCCAGACATAGGCATGGTCCATATCCAGCATCGGCGCGCCATACACATCCGAGACCGGGTTCTTGTCGGGATCCAGCCAGTAGCTCGTCATCGCGCGCAGATATTGCATCTGAATCAGATCATCGCGCCGACCCGTCGAATAATGCGGGATGCCCGATTCAGAGGATTTCGGATCGAGAAACTTGTTGGGCTGATTGGTGCCCTTGTCGATCGCCGCGCAGCCCA
>NZ_JBTUJH010000100.1:0-25289 GCF_058343375.1 Alterinioella sp. | reverse complement strand
TTGTCGCGCAGCGCCTCGAAGCTCAGGAAATCAGACAGGAAATACCAACCGGCAAATGCGCCCGCGGCGATCAAGAGCAGAGGCAGATATCGGGTCATCGGATTTCCTGTCCGGGATGGGGCATCTTGCATCCTTGTGGCACCTTTGTGGTTGGCTTGACCAGAACATGCGCGCTTGGTGCCGCCGGCAACAGGCCCCTCACGTCCGCTTGATGGCGCGTGACCGTTCCGGGGCTCATATGTCAGGATTTGGCCCGAATTGCAGAAAAATTCGCCCCGATGTTTCAATCCGGGCATTTCCTCGGCGCGCAATTGTTGACACCGGCCCCGCATGGTCCTATTGCCCGGGCTTCATACGGGATTCTCTGACCGTCGATGCGCAGCCGCTGCGCGTTCCGGTCCGTGACGATACGGAGCTTTGAACATGAAACGCACTTTCCAGCCGTCCAATCTGGTCCGCAAACGGCGCCACGGGTTTCGTGCCCGCATGGCGACCAAGGCCGGCCGCAATATTCTGAACGCCCGCCGTGCCCGTGGCCGGAAGTCGCTCAGCGCCTGAAGCGCATTGTCGAGCTCGGGTGCGAAACGCGCATCCTGGATAAGCCCCTTCGGCCCCCCGGCCCCGGGGGCTTTTCGTGTTTCAGGAGGACCGATGGCGCATAAGTTGGAAACCCTGACCAAACGCCCCGATTTTTTGCGCGCCGCGCGGGGGGCCCGTGCCCCGATGCCGGGATTCCTGGTTCAGGCCCGCAAACGCCATGGCGATGAGCCCGCCGCGCCCGATCTTGTCCGGGTCGGCTATACCTGTTCCAAGAAGGTCGGCAATGCGGTGGCGCGCAATCGCGCCAAGCGGCGGCTGCGCGAGATTGCCCGCGCCATCGTGCCGCTTGAAGGACAGCCGGGGTGGGATTACGTGTTGATCGGACGCGCCGAGGCGACCGCCAGCCTGCCGTTGGAGGTAATGAAGGCGGATCTTCGCCGCGCCTTGAGAAAGCTGCACGCATGACACCCCTTGCCCATATCGCCGCCCTGCCCGTGCGCGCCTACCGGTTGATCTTTTCCCCCTGGGTCGGGTTCAACTGCCGCTATCAGCCGACCTGTTCGGCCTATGCGCTGGAGGCGCTGGAAAAGCACGGGGCCATCAAGGGCGGCTGGCTGGCGGCCAAACGTATCGGGCGCTGCCACCCGATGGGATCGTCTGGCTATGATCCGGTGCCCGATCCGCAGGACGATGTGCCCGGCGATTGATACCAGGCCCGGTCAGACGCGTCAGCGGCGCGAAATTCTTGGAAAACCTGCCCTTGCTCTGATTGAAGGTGCGGCGCGAAAAGAAGTAATCCATCAAACCCTGCACATACGCGCGCAGTATCGCCCAGAATGGCCCTTTATCAAAACCGTTGCCAGCCTGCGTCGGCTCACCTATGCGTAGCCGCGATGCCCGGAGGCAACCGATGCTTGACGATACCGACGATATCCACCCGCTTTTTCACGGCGCGCCGAAGACCGCCGAATTCAAGAAACTGCGCAAGCGGATCATCCGCGGCACCCGCGACGCGATCGAACGCTATGGCATGATCGAACGGGATGCACGCTGGTTGGTCTGCCTGTCGGGCGGCAAGGACAGCTATACCCTGCTGGCCGCATTGACCGAGCTGAAATGGCGCGGGCTGCTGCCGGTTGATATCCTCGCCTGCAATCTCGATCAGGGTCAGCCGGGGTTTCCCGCAACAGTGCTGCCGGAGTTTCTGGCCAGGATGGGCATCGAACACCGCATCGAATATCAGGACACCTATTCCATCGTCATGGATAAGGTGCCGCAGGGGCGCACCTATTGCGCGCTTTGTTCGCGGCTCCGGCGGGGCAATCTCTACCGTATCGCGCGTGAAGAAGGCTGTTCGGCGATTGTGCTTGGCCATCACCGCGATGACATTCTGGAGACGTTCTTTCTCAACCTCTTTCACGGCGGCAAACTGGCCACGATGCCGCCCAAGCTGCTCAATGACGCGGGCGATCTTTTTGTCTATCGCCCGCTGGCCCATCTGGCCGAGGCCGATTGCGAACGGTTTGCCACCGCAATGCGCTATCCCATCATCCCCTGTGACCTGTGTGGCAGCCAGGATGGGCTGCAACGTCAGCAGATCAAGGCCATGCTGGATACATGGGAGGCGCGCAGCCCCGGCCGGCGGCAAAAGATGTTTTCGGCCCTGATGAACGCCCGGCCTTCGCATCTGCTGGATCCGGCGCTGTTCGACTTTGCCGGGCTGATGCGGTCGGAACAATTCGACCTAAATCCTAAGAACTGATCCTGAGGTCTTAACAGCCTGTCAGGCAGTTTGGCTTAGCTCTTTTTCCTGTGAATACCCCCTTCAATGCGAAAGGGGACGCCAGGATATGAGGCCGCACATGCGAGGATCTTCGACCGCCCGGTTCGACAATATCATTCATGGAATTCGATCTGCGCTGTCGCGGGTCGAGATCCTGGCGATGTTCCCGCTGCTGGCTGTGGGCGCTGTCTGGTGGGGCGAGGCTGAGATCATCTTTGCCACATCCGTTTTGCTGCCCGCGCTATTGGCGCTTCAGGCATTGCGCCCGCCAGACCGGAAAACCGGCGATGCGGGCCCACGCGACGGCAAGACCGGCCTGCAGATGCGCGAAGGCTTCCTGGCAGCGCTTGACCATGCCATGAACAGCCCCCAGGCGCAGGGCCGCGCCACCGCCTGCCTGATCGCCGAAATAGACGGTTTTCCCGATCTCGTCGCCCGGTGGGGGTCTGCGGCTGGTGACCAGATCCTGCGCCGCAGCGCCGAACGGCTGCAAACCTCGTTGCGGCGTGGCGATGCCGTCGCCTGTATTGGCGAGGGGCGGTTTGCCATTGCTCTGGAACCGATTGCAAACGCCAAGCTGGATCTGGTGGTATCGGTCATCGAACGGCTGCAACGCGCCCTGTCGGAACCCGTGGCCATTGCCGGTTCCGCCGCCCACCCGACCTTGTCTGTCGGCTTTGCCACCCCGGCGCAGACCGATTTCGGCACCGCCGAATGCGTGCTCGATGCCGCCCTGACCGCTTTGATCGAGGCCCGCCGCAATGGTCCGGCGGGCGTGCGCGGCTACTCAGAGCGGGTCAAAACCCGATCACAGCGCCGCCACGGCCTGGCCGAAGAAGTTGACGATGCCTTGCGCTCCGGCGCGATCCGGCCCTGGTTTCAACCACAGATCTCAACCGATACCGGTGCCATTTCCGGGTTCGAGGCGCTGGCGCGCTGGCATCACGGCGAAGAAGGCGTGCTGATCCCGCCCGATTTTCTGCCCGCCGTGGAGGATGCCGGATGCATGGCCCGGTTGGGCGAGGTCATTCTGGCGCAATCGCTGGCCGCACTCAGCGTCTGGGACGAGGCCGGGTTTGTCATCCCGTCGGTTTCGGTCAATTTTTCGGCCGAGGAACTGCATGACCCGACCCTTGCCGACCGCGTCAAATGGGAGGTCGACCGCCGCGACCTGCGCCCCGCACGCCTGACGGTCGAAATTCTTGAAACCGTTGCCGCGCAATCACAAGATGACATCGTGGTGCGCAATATCGAACAGCTCAGCAGCCACGGGTTCAATATCGACCTGGACGATTTTGGCACCGGCAGCGCCGCCATTGCAAATATCGCCCGCTTCCGCGTCAACCGGATCAAGATCGACCGCAGTTTTGTCACCAGGATGGACCGCGAATCAAGCCAGCGGGCCGTGGTTGCGGGTATTCTGGCGCTGGCCGAACGCCTGGGCGTTGCCACCGTGGCTGAAGGGGTCGAAACCGAGGGCGAACAAAGCGTGCTGGCGCAATTGGGCTGCGATTACATCCAGGGCTATGGCCTGTCACGCCCGATGCCGCTGGAAGACACAATCGGCTGGATCAGGTCACATCAGGAAAAAATCGCCCAAACGCCAAGGATCGGGCGGCGCGCGAGCTGATTTCACTGTCCCGACGGGGCCAATCCGCGCGCCACGCCCCGCCAGACGGGAAAAGCCCTTGACCTTTCCAGCCTCAGTCTGTTGAACCTCCGTGGATTCAATCAAGGCTGGACGCAGGCACAATGGACAATCAGAACAGGAATTTCATTCTTGCAATGGCGCTAAGCCTTGGCGTCATCCTCATTTGGTCGGTCCTGTTTCCGCCCACCGATCTGCCGGTCGCCCCGGACAGCCCCGAGACCAGTGTCGCCACGGATGCCACCGGGACCAATATTGCCCTGACACCGCCGACAGCCGATCTGGCAGAACCGACCGGAACCGATGCCCCGCCCGAAGCGGCCGCTGAAACGCCGCGCATCACCATCGACACCCCGTCGCTGTCGGGGTCGATCTCGCTGACCGGCGGGCGGCTCGATGATCTCGAACTGCGCAATTATTTCGAAACCCTCGACGAAGGTTCGCCCAATGTCCGCCTGCTGTCGCCGGTCGGGGAGGACGGGGCCTATTACGCGCTTTATGGCTGGACCCCCGGCGGTGATCTGGGCTTCGAGGATGTGCCGGGTGCCAATACTCTGTGGCAGGTCGAAAGCGGCGACCGTCTGACCGAGGAAACGCCGGTGACGCTGCGCTGGGACAATGGGAACGGCCTGATCTTCCGCCGCACCATCTCGGTTGACGAAGATTTCCTGTTCACCATCACCCAATCGGTGGAAAACACCACCCAATCCGCCGCCCGCATGGCCCCCTATGGCATCGTCGCCCGCCACGGGTTGCCCGATGATCTGCAAAACTTCTTCATCCTGCATGAAGGCGTCGTGCAAAGCTCGGACGGAACACTGAACGAGATCGCATATGACGATATGCCCGACCTGGATTTCGTCGAACGGGAAGGCGCGCGTGCCGAGGTGACGGAAGTGACCGAGCAAGGCTGGATCGGCTTTACCGACAAATACTGGATGACCACGCTGGTCCCCGAAACCGGTCAGCCCTTTACCGCCGTGTCGCGCTATGTGGCGGGGGCCGATATCTACCAGACCGAGGCGCGCCTGCCGGCGGTCACCGTTGAGCCCGGCCAGACGGTTGAGCGTAGCACGCGGCTCTTTGCCGGTGCCAAGGAATGGGCCACGATCCGCAATTATCAGAATGAAACCGGCATTGACGGCTTTCTGGATTCCATTGACTGGGGCTGGTTCTACTTCCTGACCAAGCCGATCTTCTGGCTGTTGCACAACCTCAATGCCCTGATCGGAAATATGGGCATCGCAATCATCGCGTTGACGATTCTGATCAAGGCGGCGCTGTTTCCACTGGCATATAAATCCTATGTCTCGATGGCGAAAATGAAAGAGCTTCAGCCCAAGATCGAAGAGATGAAGGAGCGCGCCGGCGATGACCGGCAGAAACTGCAACAAGGCATGATGGAGCTTTACAAGCGCGAAAAGGTGAACCCCGCCTCGGGCTGTTTGCCGATCCTGTTGCAGATTCCGATTTTCTTCTCGCTCTACAAGGTGATCTTTGTCACCCTTGAACTACGCCACGCGCCGTTCTTTGGCTGGCTGAATGATCTGTCGGCCCCCGATACGTCGTCAATCCTCAACCTTTACGGATTGCTGCCCATCGCAGCCCCCGAACCCGGCTCCATCATGGCGCTGATCTTCATCGGCGTTCTGCCGCTGCTGTTGGGTATCTCCATGTGGTTGCAGCAGAAACTGAACCCGGCCCCCACCGATGCAACGCAGGCGATGATCTTTGCCTATTTACCCTGGATCTTCATGTTCATGTTGGGCAGCTTTGCCAGCGGCCTGCTGGTCTACTGGATCACCAACAACACGATCACCTTCATCCAGCAATATACGATCATGCGCACCCAGGGGTTCAAGCCGGATGTGTTCGGCAATATCCGTTCCAGCTTCAAGCGCAAGAAATCGGATGACACATGAGCGCCCGCGTCACCGGGCTGTGGCGCCATCCCGTCAAAAGCCACGGCCGTGAGGCGCTGGACAATGTCCGCCTGACCGCAGGCGCAACCATGCCCTGGGACCGGACCTGGGCGGTGGCCCATGATGCCTCGCGGATCAGCGGAACCGAATGGGCCCCATGCCCAAATTTCACGATCGGATCAAAGGCCCCCGGCCTGATGGCGATCAACGCACGCTTGGATGAAGCCACCGAAACCCTGACCCTGACGCATCCCGACCTGCCCGATCTGACCTTCCAGCCCGATGCCGACCCGCAGGCGCTGATCACCTGGACCAAGCCCCTGATACCGGAGGGTCGCGCCCAATCGGCACGCATCCTCCGGCTGCCGGGGCGTGGCATGACCGATACCGATTTCCCCTCGGTCAGCATTGGCAATATGGCCTCGCATCGGGTGGTGGCGGCGAAACTGGGGCAGAGCCTGTCGGAAAAGCGCTGGCGCGCGAATATCTGGTTTGACGGCATGCCGCCCTGGGAGGAAGGCGACTGGATCGGTCGCACCATCCGCATTGGCAGCGCCGAGATTGCGGTGCGCGAACCTGTGGTGCGCTGCCTGGCCACCGCGGCCAATCCTGATACCGGCAAACGCGACGCCGATACGCTTGGGGCGCTGAACGCGGCGCGCGAATTCTGCGTCTATGGCGAGGTGGTCGCCACCGGCGATATCGCGCATGACGATCCGATCGAGGTGCTCTCAAAATGGAACTGACCTTTCCTCTGGCACCAGACCCCGATGCCGCTACCGCCGAAAAGGGTCGGCGGCTCTTTGCCGGCGGGGCCGAGTTCCTGAAAGGTGTCGTGGCGATGGACGGGATGCCGCCGGGCGACCGGATGGAGGTCTGTTTTGCAGGTCGGTCCAATGTCGGCAAATCCACCCTGATCAACGCGCTGACCGGCCGCAAGGCGCTGGCCCGCGCCTCGAACACGCCCGGGCGCACCCAGGAAATCAATTTTTTCACCCTTGGCGATACCCGTTACCTGGTCGATCTGCCCGGTTATGGCTATGCCAATGCGCCGGTGAAAGTGGTCGAGAAATGGCAACGCCTGCTCAAGGCTTACCTGTCGGGCCGCGCCAATCTGCGCCGCGCCTTTGTGCTGATCGATGCGCGCCACGGGGCCAAGCCGGTCGATGCCGAGATCATGACCCTGCTGGACCGCGCCGCGGTGCCGTTTCAGGTGGTGCTGACCAAATCCGACAAGATCAAACCGGCCGAGTGCGAAACCATGCTGGCACAGGTCCGGGCCACATTGGCCAGACACCCGGCCGCTTATCCCGAGCTTGTCCTGACCTCCTCGGATAAGGGCGACGGCATCGAGACATTGCGCGCCATCATCGCGGGCATTACTTGAGCCAACCGCCGCACGCGCGTATCAAGGTCTGATCAAAGGGCCACATTTCCATGAAGAAACAAACCGCCATGTCCCGTGACTATGCCGCCACCGCCCGCACCCTTTCTGAGGCGCTGCCCTATCTGCAACGTTTTGCCGGGGCCAACGTGGTGATCAAGTTTGGCGGCCATGCAATGGGCGATGATGACGCGATGGCCACCTTCGCCCGCGACATCGTGCTGTTGCAGCAGGTCGGCGTGAACCCGGTGATTGTCCATGGCGGCGGGCCGATGATCAATCAGATGCTTAAAAAGCTTGGTGTGGTGTCGGAATTTGTCGATGGCATGCGGGTGACCGATGCGGCCACGGTCGAAATCGTTGAAATGGTGCTGTCGGGCAGCGTCAACAAGCGCATCGTGCAGGCGATCAATGCCCAGGGCGGGCGCGCCGTGGGGCTGTCGGGCAAGGATGCCAATCTGGTTGTCTGTGACCCCGCCGACCCGAAACTGGGGTTCGTGGGCATTCCCGCGGAGGTCGATCCAAAGGTGCTGCATGGCCTGTTCAAGGATAATATCATTCCCGTCGTGGCCCCGTTGGGCGCTGGCCGCGAAGGCGAAACCTTCAATATCAACGGCGATGTCGTCGCCGGCGCGATTGCAGCGGCCCTGCAGGCCGACCGGCTGCTGCTGCTGACCGATGTGGCGGGCGTGAAAAGCGCCGCCGGCGATGTCATGACCGAACTGACGGCGCAGGATGTGGAACGCATGGTTGCAGAGGGCACCATCGCGGGCGGCATGATCCCAAAGGTCGAAACCGCCGTAAAGGCCGTGCGCGCCGGTGTGCGGGCCTGCACCATCGTGGATGGGCGGGTGACCAATTCGGTTTTGCTGGAACTGTTCACCGATCATGGTGCCGGCAGCATGATCCGCGCCTGAAGGGCCGGGGCTTGGAATACGCACAGATCGCCAGCATGACCGCTGCTGAAGGGCTGGCCATCTTTGGCGGCTTTCACCCCGTGGCCTCTGACCTCTGCCCCCAAGGCACCGCCACGATGTTGTTGCTCTGCCCCGCCGAGCCGGGATTCTGGGCGCGCATATTGACCCAGCCCGAAATGCACGACGGCGATGCAGATCCGGTTGACCGCTGGTCTGCCCGCGTTGTCGGCGCGTTGGCAGCAGCTCTGCAGGGCAGCCCGCTCTTTCCCTTTGGCGGCCCGCCCCACCTGCCCTTCATCGCCTGGGCCACCCGCACAGGACGCGCCTGGGCGTCGCCGGTGGGGATGCTGGTGCATGACCGGGCCGGGCTGATGAACTCGATCCGGGGGGCCATTGCGCTGCCCATCCATGTCGATCTGCCCGCCACGGGTGCCCGCCCCTGCGATAGCTGCGAGCAACCCTGCCGCGCTGCCTGCCCGGTAAACGCATTGGGGGCGGATGGTTATGATGTGGCGGCCTGCCACGGGTTTCTGGATACGGAGCCAGGCCAGGGCTGCATGAGCCATGGCTGCGCCGCCCGGCGCGCCTGCCCCATCAGTGCCCAATCAGGTCGCCTGACTGCGCAATCGGCCTATCACATGAGGCAGTTTCACACATGACCCTGACCCTGATCCTGATCCGCCATACGAAATCTGACTGGGATGATCCGCGCCTGACCGATCATCAACGGCCGCTGAATGACCGTGGCCGCCGGGCCGCGCCGCGTGTGGGGGCCTGGTTGGCCGAGGCAGGGCTGATCCCGCAAGAGGCGTTGGTGTCAGACGCCATGCGCACCCGCGAAACCTGGAGCTATATCGCCACCCAACTGCCCGACCCGCCCGCGCCCATATTGCTGCCGGGCCTCTATCTGGCAGGCCCCACCGCGATGCTGACCCATCTGCACGCGGCCAGGGCCGATTGCGTTGCCATGGTGGCACATAACCCCGGCACCGGTGTTCTGGCCGCAATGCTCGCCGCCACGCCACCTGCGCACCCGTCTTTCGGGCGCTATCCGACAGGGGCCACGACCGTGCTTGAATTCGACGCCGAAACATGGCGCTCGGTGCAACCCGGAATGGGCCGGCTCCGGGGTTTCATAGTCCCGCGCGACCTGCCCGATCCGGCATGAAAAAACGCCCCAGTCGTTGCAACCGGGGCGTTTTCAGACATTGCGAAATCCGTTCAGTGGCCCAGAATCTGGCTCAGGAACAGCTTGGTCCGTTCGCTTTTCGGGTTGTTGAAAAACTCTTCCGGTTCATTCTGTTCGACGATCTGACCGGCATCCATGAATATCACCCGGTTGGCCACCTGCCGCGCAAAGCCCATCTCATGGGTCACCACCAGCATGGTCATGCCTTCTTCGGCCAGTTGGATCATCGTATCCAGAACTTCCTTGATCATCTCGGGATCGAGCGCCGAGGTCGGTTCATCGAACAGCATGATCCGGGGCCGCATGCACAGGCTGCGGGCGATGGCCACGCGCTGCTGCTGACCACCCGAAAGCTGGCCGGGATATTTGTCGGCCTGTTCGGGGATCTTGACCTTGTTAAGGAAATACATTGCCGTTTCCTCGGCTTCCTTCTTGGGCGTCTTGCGCACCCAGATCGGGGCCAGGGTCAGGTTTTCCAGCACCGTCAGATGCGGGAACAGGTTGAAGTGCTGAAACACCATGCCAACCTCGGACCGGATCTTGTCGATGTTTTTCAGGTCATTCGACAGCTCGGTGCCATCGACCACGATCTTGCCCTGCTGATGTTCCTCCAGCGCGTTGATGCAGCGGATCAGCGTCGATTTGCCGGACCCGGAAGGTCCGCACACCACGATCCGTTCGCCCCGGTTCACCGTCAGATCAATGTCGCGCAACACGTGGAACGTGCCAAACCACTTGTTCATATTGGTGATTTCGATGGCCACCTCATCCGATACGGCCATTTTCGACCGGTCAGTGGCCCGTTCTTGAGTTGATGTATCAGTCATATCAAACGTTCCTTAGCGATGCTCGGTGTTGAGCTTGCGCTCCAACCATTGCGAATAGCGGGACATGGAAAAACAGAAGATCCAGAAGCAGAGCCCGATGAAGATGAACAGTTCCCAATAGATGCCATTCCAATCGGTGGAAGCGCGGATCAGGTTGGAAAACTGTATCGGATCGCTCAACCCGATAAAGACCACCAGTGTGGTGTCCTTGAACAGCCCGATAAATGACGACACGATACCGGGGATGGATACTTTCAGAGCCTGCGGCAGGATGATCAGCTGCATGGATTGCCAGTAATTGAGGCCAAGGCTGTCGGCCCCCTCATACTGACCCCGCGGCAAGGCGGCCAGACCACCCCGAACCACCTCGGCGATATAGGCCGACGAAAACAGGGTTACCATGATGATGACCCGCAGCATCAGGTCGAAATTGGTGCCCGGCGGCAAGAAGTAGTTGAGCAGCAGCGACGCGGTGAACAGCCAGACGATCAACGGAATTCCGCGGATGACCTCGATATAGATGACCGAAGATTTGTTGATGATAAAGAGGTCGGACTGCCGCCCGAGTGCCAGAAACACGCCCAGGGGCAATGACAGGATGATGCCTGTGACGCCGATCACCAGCGCCAGAAGAAAGCCGCCGAACTGATCAGAGCCAATCGACTCGATCCCGATCGGCAAGACGCCCTGCAAAGCGTTGCCCAGCGGTGCCGAGAAGTAGAGCCAATACAGGATCGGCACAACAATGGCCGCCAACGTGGCCCCCAGCGAACCCAGGATACTTTGTGCGTAGGTCAGGAGAGCCCATGCCAGCACAAAGCCAAGCGCAACTGCGACCGGCCCCCAGATCGACCCGCCCCAAAGCAGGAAATAGGCGACAAAAGGCGTCGCAAACGTCAAGAGCAGAAGCTTGCGCGGCGCGTGATCGAACAGGATCGGCACCACTGCGCCACCAAACAGGATCAGCGTCAGGATCGGTCGCCAATACTGATCGGACGGGTAGAAGCCGAACAAAAGCTGATGCCAGCGATCCGTGATGACCGCCCAACAAGCGACCTCGCGGCCCTCGCCATAAAGCGAATCCCTGATTTCACGGCATTCGTTCAGAGAGTCGGCGTTCCAGATGCCGCCCAAAGCCCACGGGCCGATACCGGCCAGCACGTAATAGACCACGTAGAGTGAGACCACGGTCATGACGGCATTGGGGATGGAGGAGAAGAGATTCTCGCGCACCCACCGGATTGGCCCCATTTCAGACACCGGCGGGGCCTGTTCAGGAAGCATTTCGGTGCGCACAAAAGACTGGGTATGTGACTGGCTCATCTCAGCGCTCCTGCAATTTCACGGAGGCATTGTAGATATTCATCACCCCGGCAATCGACAGCGACGTGATCAGGTAGAAGAGGCCAAGCAGCATCATCCCCTCCAGCTCACGGCCCGTCTGGTTGATCGTAATCCCGCCCAGCGTCGCGCGCACATCCATGTAGCCCACGGCAATGGCGAGTGACGAGTTTTTGGTCAGGTTCAGATATTGCGAGATCAAGGGCGGGATAATCACACGCAACGCCTGCGGCAGCACGACAAGGTTCATCGTGCGGTTCGGGCGCAGGCCAAGCGCGCTTGCGGCCTCGGTCTGGCCATGGCTGACGGCCAGAATACCGGCGCGCACGATCTCGGCGATGAAGGCCCCGGTATAAAGCGACAATGCAATCCACAGCGCAATCAGCGAGTTTCGCAAATGGGTGCCACCCTGGAAGTTGAAGCCCTGCAATTCCGGGTAATTCAGCCCGACGGGCCGGCCCAGGATGAAGTAGAAGATCAGCGACGGGAGAATGAACAATGCCAGCGAAACCCAGAAGACAGGCAGAATATCCCCGGTCGCCTCTTGCCGTTTGCGGGCATAGGAGCGGAACAGATAGATGCCGACCAGTGACGCAACAAAGACCAGGATAAGCCAGATCGATCCCGGCCCCCAGTCCAGCCCTGGGATATAAATCCCCCGGTTGGTGATCGCGACGGAATCGAATAGATACATCGTGGCGGTGGCGTCTTCACCCCGGAATTCCCGCGGCTGCGGTGTCGCCTCTGTCATCACGGCAAAAATCACGATGATCCACAAAAGCAGCGGAATATTGCGGAAACCTTCAACATAGACAGTCATCAGGCGACCGACGATCCAATTCTTCGACAGGCGCAACACACCAGCGGTAACGCCCAAGATCGTCGCGGTAATACAGCCCAGAAGTGCGACCAGAAGCGTGTTCAGGATGCCGACAAAGGCAGCCCGCGCATGGGTGCTGTCATTGCTGTATTCGATCAGGCGCTGGTTGATATCATACCCCGCGCGCTGTGACAGGAACCCGAAATCAAAATCCTTGCCCAGTGCGGACAGGTTCTGAACTGTGTTGTTGGCCAGCCAGACAATGCCGGCCAAGATCAGAATGGCGGCTACGGCCTGGATGGTGATCGAACGATAGCGGCTGTCGTAAATAAGCTGACTAAGTCGGAATGACTCGGCAGGCGGGTCTGTGATCGCTGACATAGCAGGGAACCCCGGTTCTGTTGGGTAAGCCGATCCATCCGACGCTGCCTCGTTGGCTCGGGCGGTCTGGTCGATCGGTCATTTCGTTTTCTTGGCCAGAAAGTAGAGTAGAGAGGGGCGCGAGCATGACCCGCGCCCCTCCATCAGATTCTAGCGGAACGGCGGCGAATAAAGCAGCCCGCCATCAGTCCATTGTGCGTTCAGACCACGCGACAGGCCAATCGCCGAGTTTTCGCCGATATTGGTTTCGAAAATCTCACCGTAGTTGCCAACAGCCGAGATCGCCTGAAGCGCCCAACCGGCGTCCAGACCCAACATCGCGCCCAGTTCACCTTCGGTGCCCAGAAGACGGTTGATCTCGGGGTTGTTGGTGCCAGCAGCCAGTTCAGACACGTTGGCCGAGGTCACGCCCAGCTCTTCTGCTGAGATCAGCGCGTTCAGCGTCCAACGAACGATATCGCCCCATTCGCTGTCGCCATGGCGAACCAGCGGACCGAGCGGCTCTTTCGAGATGATCTCGGGCAGAACGACATGCGCCGCCGGATCCTCAAACGTGGCGCGCGTTGCGGCCAGGCCCGAGGCGTCGGTGGTATAAACGTCGCACGCGCCAGCCAGATACTGCTGCTGCGCTTCGGCGTTGGTTTCGATCGGAACCGGCTCATAGCTCATGTTGTTGGAGCTGAAGAAGTCAGCCAGGTTCAGTTCGGTGGTGGTGCCGGTCTGGATGCAGACGGTTGCGCCGTCCAGTTCCAGTGCCGAGGACACGCCCAGATCGCGCGGAACCATGAAGCCCTGACCATCGTAGTAGTTGATGCCCACGAATTCAAAACGCAGGTCAACGTCACGGCTGAAGGTCCAGGTGGTGTTCCGGGCCAGCAAGTCGACCTCACCCGAGGCCAGCGCGGTAAAGCGGGTCTGGCCGGTGGTGGGAACGAAATTTACAGCGGAGGGATCGTTGAAGATGGCAGCCGCGACGGCACGGCATACATCGACGTCAAAGCCTTCCCACTCACCGCTGGCATTGGGTGCGGCAAAGCCGACCAGACCGGTGGTGACGCCGCAGTTCAGTGCGCCGCGCGCGCGGACTTCGTCCAGCGTTTGTGCGGACACAAAGCCAGCTGCGAGTCCAGCCACGGCAAGCGTGCCGAGAAATACGGATTTTTTCATTTTTACCTCTTCCTGATGGAACGCCGCATGAGGGTGAACCCATGGGCGGTTTTATTGACCATTGTGGCCATTGCTATTGCGCTGAAGATGCCTGAGCCTCTCCCAACAGTCCTTAATTGGGCAAATCTGGCCCGGCAGGTCAAGGGTTCGTTCCGGGGAAATGGCTGGCACTCAACTTTACGTAGGGTAAGTATATCGGTTTCAAGGGCCGCTGCACAACAGCAGTTTCACCGATTTTTATGGGGTCAGTTGCCGCCGCAGAGATCCAGAAAACGGGCCGCATGCAGGAACGCCGCGCGCTTTATTTCAGCCGCTTGCGTAGCCTCCTCATCCGCGCCCCATTGCGAGATCTGCCAGTTCTCATCGATTCGGCTCAAGGCCCAGGCCGCCTCTGCACTGCCTGCTCCATCCGCCGCCCACAAACCCAGAACCAGCGATCCTGACAGGGTGACCAGATCGTGCAGCGCAGTCATTGAAAAGGGTTTGAACCCGGACACAGCCGCATGAAATGCTGCCAGGCTGGTAGCGGGTTGGGTGGCAGGCAGAATGCCAGGAACCACGGTCAGCGGCGCGCCATACCGGTCTGCGGCCCAGGATAAAACAGGGTTCCAGCCCTTGTTTTGCTGGTCGATCAGACCCTGTGGATGATCGGCGCGGTGACACAGCAGATCGGTTTCGGCATAGCCCGCCAGCATCGCCGCAACTTCGGCGTGCTGCGGCGTGACCTTGTCCAGCGCTGCATTGGCCGACCGGGTCATCGGCATCGACGCCGGATCAATCACGCCGTCCTGTGCCTGCCATTCCGCCGCCACCGCCTCGGCCATGCCGCGCGTCGGCAGTGCCAGCAGCGTTTTCAGCGGCGTGCGCACCGGGCGATCGTCCAACCGCACCTCGAAACCGAACTCACCCTCGGCAACGCTGGCATCCTGCCAGAACCGCCTGGCTTTCCATTCGCTCATTCCAGCCCCCAAATCCGGCCCAGGCAAGGCATCACCGCAGAGAAATCCTCCAGCAGGTCGATGGCCCCGGCCTGAAACAATCTTTTCCGGTCATGATAGCCCCAGGTGACGCCAATCGGGTGAACATGGGCATTTCGGCCCATTTCCATGTCAAACGCCGTATCCCCGAGAATCGCTGCATCCTGCGCCGCGACCCCAAAGTCGGCCAGACAGGCATGGATCATTTCCGGGCTTGGTTTGGACGGGTGATCATCGGCTGTCTGCACCGATTGAAACATCCCCTCCAGCCCATGCATTTCGATCACATGCGCCATGCCACGGCGCGATTTTCCGGTGGCCACAGCCAGCAGAATATCGTCGCGCGCGGCCAGCCTGTCCAGCACCTCCCGCGCACCGGAATAAAGCGGCGACATCCCCGCTTCGCCCGCAGCCCTCAAATCGGTAAACCCCTGTTTGTAACCATCAATGATACGGGTCTTTGTGACGGCATCGGTATCGGGGGCCAGGTGACCCACCAGAACCGGCAAGGACAGGCCGACCAGGCCCAGAACGGTGCCGCGATCCGGCACCGGCAGCCCGACCCCGTCAAAGGCGCGCGCCATCGCGCCCAGAATATGCGCCTGACTGTCGATCAGCGTGCCATCGACATCAAAGATCACCATCCGCAGCGGCGTGGTCAAAATTCCGGCTCCGCGAACGGGTCGGCGGGCACATCGCGTTCATGCCAGTCCAGAACATCCCAGGTGCGTTTCATGTGCTCGGGCATCGGCGCGATCAGATTGATCTGCGCGCCTGTAAATGGATGCTCGAAGCTGAGCGAACGGGCATGCAGATGCAGCTTGCGGCTGATTTCACCGCCCAATTGCGCGCCCCAGCCATCGCCCAGATTTTCCTGCCCCGATCCGCCATATTTGCCGTCACCAATCACCGGATGGCCAAGCTCGGCCATATGGGCGCGCAGCTGATGCGTGCGCCCGGTGACCGGCACCATCGCCACCCAACTGACCCGACCGCCAAGCGCCGACAGGGTCGCGTAATCGGTGGTGGCGCGTTTGGCCCCTTCGGTAGCGTCGACATCGCGCGGGTGGATGCAATGCATCTTTTCGCCTTCGCCGCCCTTGCCGTGACCCGGTGCCTTCACCAGCCCGAACCGGATCGTGCCCATACGCGGATGCGGCACGCCAGCGACCGCGCCCCAATAGATCTTGCGCGTGTCACGATGGCGAAAGGCCGCCGTCAGTTTGGCTGCTGCCAATCGGGTGCGCGCCATCAGCAAAACGCCCGAGGTATCCTTGTCCAGCCGATGCACCAGTCGCGGCTTTTCATCGAGACCGAAACACAAAGCATCCGCCAGCCCGTCGATATGGCGGGTCTGCCCGGTGCCGCCCTGTGTCGGCAATCCCGGCGGTTTGTTCAGCGCAATGATATGATCATCGCGGTAGAGCACCAGATTGCGCATCATCTGCGCATCGGCATCGGTTATCTTTACCCGGGTTGTCCCCGGCGCGTCGATCACGTCATCGGGCAAGGGCGGCACGCGCACCATCTGCCCGGCCTGCAACCGCGTCGCGGCCTTGACCCGGCCACCATCGACCCGGATCTCGCCCTTGCGGCACAATTTTTCGATCACACCATGCGAGATATGCGGAAATTGTCGGCGAAACCATCGGTCCAGCCGCTGATCCGCGTCATCGCGGCCTATTTCAATCGTCTGAACCCGACTCATGCAAACACCCCCCGGGCGACCATCAGCCCCAAGACAAGACCCAACAGGGAAAACACCACTGACAAAACCACATAGAGAGCCGCCGCGCCATGATCGCCGCGCTCATAAAGCGTGACCGCCTCCAATGAGAACGCCGAAAAGGTGGTGAACCCGCCCAACAGGCCAGTCACCACGAAAGGCGACAGATATGTCAGGCCGCGATTCGCCGCGACCACCACGAAAACACCCATCAGAAACGAGCCGATGACATTGACCATGATGATCGCAACCGGAAACGGGTTGTGACCCACAAGGCGCACAATCATCAGCCCCGCCGAATAGCGCAAGCTGGCCCCGATTGCGCCGCCAAGCGCCACTTGAAGAAGGGTTGTAAACATGGCCGGGGTTTGTGGGTTTGGGCGGCGCTTGTCAACCGCCCTGCCGCTTGGCGCGCAGCTTTGCAAAATAGGCGATACGCTTGGCCAGATCGCGTTCGAACCCGCGCTCGACCGGTTGGTAAAACCCGGCGCGCGCCACGGTTTCGGGAAAGTAATCCTGGCCCGAAAACCCATCCTCGGCATCGTGGTCATAGGCATATCCCGCGCCATAGCCCTGGTCCTTCATCAGACCTGTGGGCGCGTTCAGGATATGTTTGGGCGGCGGCGCTGATCCGGTTTTGGCCGCCACCTTGCGCGACGCCTTATAGGCCACATAGATCGCGTTCGATTTCGGGGCCAGCGCCAGATAGGCCACCGCCTGCGCCAGCGCCAATTCGCCTTCGGGGCTGCCCAACCGTTCATAGACCTCCCAGGCATCCAGGCAGATCCGTTGGGCCTGCGGGTCGGCCAGCCCGATATCCTCGACCGCCATCCTTGTGATGCGGCGGGCCAGAAACCGCGGGTCTTCGCCGCCTTCCAGCATCCGCGCCAGCCAGTAAAGTGCGGCATCAGGGTCGGAGCCGCGCACCGATTTGTGCAAGGCGGAAATCAGGTTGTAATGGGCATCGCCCGATTTGTCATATTGCGCCGCGCGCCGGTTCAGGCGCTGGCCAAGCTGCACCGGGTCCAGCGGCTCGGCAATCTTCCACGCCACCACCTGTTCAACCAGGTTCAGCAGCGCCCGGCCATCGCCATCGGCCATCTCGCGCAGGCAAATGCGCGCCGCATCGCTCAAGGGCAGGCTCAGCTCCAGCGCATCCTCGGCGCGCTGCAACAGCTCCTCCAGATCGCCATCGCTCAGCCGTTCCAGCACCAATACCTGCGACCGCGACAGCAGGGCGGCGTTCAACTCGAAGGAAGGATTTTCCGTGGTCGCGCCAACCAAAAGGATGGTGCCATCCTCCATATGGGGCAAAAACCCGTCCTGCTGCGCCTTGTTGAACCGGTGGATTTCATCGACGAACAGCAATGTGCCCGCCCCGTTCGCATGGCGGATCCTGGCCGCCTCGAAAACCTTGCGAAGATCGGAAATGCCGGTAAAAATCGCGCTGATCTGGACGAAATGCAGGTCGCTTTCCTGCGCCAGCAACCGCGCGATGGTGGTCTTGCCCACACCGGGCGGCCCCCAGAACACCAGTGAGCCCAAAGCCCCCGCATCCAGCATCCCGCGCAGGCTGCCCTCCGGCCCAAGCAGAGGTGCCTGGCCGATCACGTCCCGCAAGGCACGCGGACGCAGCCGGTCAGCCAGAGGGCGTGGGCCGGCGGCGTTGGCGGTGTCGGGCGGGGCAGGTGCGAACAGATCGGCCATGCCCACACCCTATGCGTTTGATCGCGTCGGGAAAAGCCATAGGGCACCCCCCCGCTTAGTGCATTTTTGTGGCCATGCTGATGGTGACGCAGCGGCTTTCTTCACCGTCGATATCCAGCACCCGCCCTGCCGGCACGCAATCAAGACCCACCCGGCGCGCCAGACGGTGGGAATTGGCCGGGATGATACCCAGAACCGATGTCGCCCCCAATTCCCGGGCCGATGTCACCATCTCCGAGATCAATTGCATCTGCACCCGCATACGCAGCTTGGCCGGCACATCGCGGCTGACGAATACCCGGCTGCTTTCCCAGATATGCGGGGCGACGGGGGCCTGCCCATCCAACAGGTCGGACGGGATGGTATCGAGCAACCCGCGCTGTGCGTCGCGGATCATGTAGGTGTAGATGCCACAGCGGTGGATCGTTGGCGTCAGCCGCACACCGGCCAGAACCTGGCCAAATTCATGCACCGCGATCCAGCGGCTTGCGGGGGTATCATACTGGTCAAATTCCATGCCGTTGGCTTGTGGAAGGTCCCAGTTGTTCTGAACGATGAAGGTCTGGTGACGTGCGCGCAGCATATTTGCGAACAGCTCACCGTGGTTGTGCATGTTCTCGAAGGAAAGGGTCGTGACTTGCATTGAGGTGCCTCCTGGTTGGCGGTTGAAAAACCTGCACCGAGGCAACTGCGTCTGCTATCATAATAATCGGAATTCCCGTGCTTTTTTCAATGCTTCAGCCGTGGTTCGCGCACCCAGACGAACCCTGGCCGATGACAGGCGCGCCTTCAGCGCGCTTTCGGAAATACCCAGCTTGGCAGCCGCTGCGGTATGGCGATCACCATCGGCGATCAGGCGAAGCGCCTCGATCTGAGCCTTGGTGAGTTCCGTCGGAGGGGCCGCGGCATCATGCAGGGCCCTGGCGACCACTGCGATGGCGTCTATCTCCGCATCGGTGAATTCTCTGTCTGACCGGGCGCATCCGATGATGGAGCGCGAGGTGATCGGGCCGCAGGACACCACCGCACCAAACAGCAGATCATGCCGTTTGGCCTTTTGCATGATACTGAACGGGTCCGGCAGCCGGATCTCGCTCCACCTGGTCTGGCCGCTGATGCCGATCCCCCAGAATACCAGGGGATCGCGCAGCGCGTAGGCGTTGTCCTGATACTCCTGCTGCCATGCGGCGGGATATGTGCTTCGTAAAATAAGGGGAGAGGCAAAACGAATGTGCAGCCCGACGGTATATCCTACCGGGGCAAGCGCGCCTAACTGATTAAGCAATGATATGAGTACTCTACTATTTGGCATGTCTAATTAGACAGGTTGTCTGAATTCGGGGCGATCGTAAAGTGTTTATATTATGAATAATCAGGCGAGTCGAATGTCCGAGAAGGTAAACCCGGATCTTTTCGCGCGTCTTATGGGCCTGTCCCATCCGGCACGCAGGGATCTTTTGGAGTTCATGGGGGAGACCCCGATAGAGGAAGCCGAGCTTGAGCGTCTGATCGATGAGATTGCGCAAAAGGGCAAGACGCCCCCCAAGCCGTCCTGACCGCAGCCCCGCAAGACGGCCAGCAGCACGAGAAAACCCCGCCCTTTTCCCAAAGGCGGGGTTTCTTGTTTCCTGAGGGAAGAGCGTGCCTATTCGGCGGCCTCTTCCGCCTCGACGCGGGCACGGTCACCGGCGCCTTTGGCATCCACGTCGCGGTCGACAAATTCGATGATCGCCATCGGGGCCATGTCGCCATAGCGAAAGCCCGCCCTCATGACGCGCACATAACCGCCCTGACGTTCGGCATAGCGGGGGCCAAGAATGTCAAACAGCTTTGCCACATAGGCATCCTGTTTCAACTGGCTTGCGGCCTGACGGCGCGCGTGCAGATCGCCGCGTTTTGCCAGCGTGATCAGTTTTTCAACGATCGGGCGCAGTTCCTTTGCCTTGGGCAGGGTGGTCTTGATCTGCTCATGTTCAATGAGCGAGCCGGCCATATTGGCCCACAGCGCCTTGCGGTGTTCGTGGGTGCGGTTCAGGCGGCGGTAGCCTCGTGCGTGACGCATGGGTTGGGTCTCCTTACATTTTTCTTTGTCCGGGGACAGGTCGCGTGCCGATCCCTCACCTATTGGGGCCTCATTGCCCAGTCGTCGGACGAGGCCTGAACCTCGCCCGCAGGGTGGAATATCATCCCACCATCAAAAGTTGTCTTCGAACTTCTTCGCCAGGTCCTCGATATTGTCGGGCGGCCAGTCGATGATGTCCATGCCCAGATGCAGGCCCATTCCCGACAGCACTTCCTTGATCTCGTTCAGGGATTTGCGGCCAAAATTCGGGGTGCGCAGCATCTCGGCTTCGGTTTTCTGGATCAGATCGCCGATATAGACAATATTGTCGTTCTTCAGGCAGTTTGCCGAGCGCACCGAAAGTTCCAGCTCGTCCACCTTCTTCAGCAGCAGCGGATTGAACTCCAGATCATCCTCATCATCCTGACGGCTGGCGCTTTCCGGCTCATCGAAGTTGACGAAGATGCTGAGCTGATCCTGAATGATCCGCGCCGCATAGGCCACGGCATCATCGGGCGTCAGCGAGCCGTCGGTTTCCAGCTTCAGGGTCAGCTTGTCATAATCCAGCACCTGGCCCTCGCGGGTGGGCTGCACATCGTAGCTGACCTTTTTCACCGGCGAATAGATCGCGTCGATGGCAATCAGGCCAATCGGGGCGTCCTCGGGGCGGTTCTTGTCGGATGCGACATAGCCCTTGCCGGTATTGACCGTCAGCTCCATGAACAGATCGGCACCGTCATCGAGGTGGCAGATCACGTGATCGCGGTTCAGGATCTCGATCCCGGCGCTTTCAGAGATGTCGCCCGCGGTCACGACCTTGGGGCCCTTGGCGCTGATCGAGACCCGCTTGGGACCATCGACATCCATCCGGATCGACACGCCCTTGAGGTTCAGCACGATATCGGTGACGTCTTCACGCACGCCCGAAATCGAGGAAAACTCATGCAGCACGTTGTCGATCTGGACGCTGGTGATGGCAGCACCTTGCAGCGAAGACATCAACACGCGACGCAGCGCATTGCCGAGCGTCAGACCAAAGCCACGTTCCAGCGGTTCGGCCACGACGGTCGCCTGACGTGCAGGGTCATTGCCGGGATTCACCACCAATTGGGTGGGCTTGATCAGCTCTTGCCAGTTCTTATGGATCATGTGTCGCCTCCATTCTTGTTTCGGGCCGTGATCCGGGGCCGAAACGCTCGAGGATCAAAATGACACCACGGGGCCGTGCGAAATTGCACGGTCCCGAGGAGAGATACGAATACTTAAACGCGGCGGCGTTTGGGCGGGCGGCAGCCATTATGCGCCATCGGCGTGACATCACGGATAGCGGTGATGTTAAGGCCAATCGCGGCCAGGGCGCGCAGCGCGCTTTCGCGGCCGGAACCGGGGCCCTGCACTTCAACCTCCAGCGTTTTCACGCCGTGTTCCTGTGCCTTCTTGCCAGCATCTTCAGCGGCCATCTGCGCCGCGTAAGGCGTGGATTTCCGGCTGCCCTTGAAGCCCATGGTGCCAGCCGAGGACCATGCGATTGCGTTGCCCTGAACATCCGAGATCAGAATCTTGGTGTTGTTGAACGAACTGTTCACATGGGCAACCCCGGTGGCGATGTTCTTGCGCTCTTTGCGCTTGGGTGCTCTTTTATCGCGTGCCATAGATCTGCCCCCCTATTTCTTCTTGCCGGCAATGGCCCGTGCGGGGCCTTTGCGGGTGCGTGCGTTGGTATGGGTGCGCTGACCGCGAACGGGCAGGTTACGGCGATGACGCAGGCCACGATAGCAGCCCAGATCCATCAGACGCTTGATATTCATCTGCGTTTCACGACGCAGGTCACCTTCGACGCTGAAATTGGCGTCGATATGTTCGCGGATTTGCAGAACTTCGCCATCCGACAGCTCATTGACGCGGCGGGCGGTGTCGATACCGACGGCTTCGCAAATCTGAGCGGCCGATGAGGGGCCAATTCCGGTGATATAAGTCAGCGCGATCGGAACGCGCTTGGCGGTGGGGATATTCACGCCAGCAATACGTGCCACGTAGTTTTTCCTTTTCGTTGCGGTTCCGTGCTTCCAGAACCTTTTTTCACAACCGAAAGCCCAGGGCGATCTGCCACCGGGCCTTCGAAACTGGTTTGCAATCTGGGAGCCGCGATCACGCGGCGGGTCCGTTTGCGATTCCCTTGCGGGACGCTTGCAGTTAGGGGCTTTTCAACCTGGGGTCAAGGGGTGGTTCAGCTCTTGTCAAGAACTTCATTGATAGCCGCCGTGACAGCGTCCATTTCGGCCATTCCGTCGACGGCCACATGCTTCCCCTTGGCATAATAATACCCGATCAGGGGCGAGGTATCACGGTAATAGGCCAACAATCGCGTGCGAAAGCTTTCCTCATTGTCATCGGCCCGGCGGGTAAACTCCGTGCCGCCGCATTTGGCGCATTTGCCATCGGCGGGCGGCGGTCTGGTCACATCGTGATAGACCTCGCCGCAGGTTGCGCAGGTCGACCGACCAGTAACGCGCGACACCAGCGCCTCATCATCGACCTTCATCTCGATCACGGCATCGAGGCTTTGGCCCGACCGCTCCAGAAGATCGCCCAATGCATCGGCCTGCGCCAAGGTGCGTGGGAACCCATCGAAAATAAAACCACCGGCCTTAACGGTCGTGAACTGTTCCTCGATCAGGCCGATCACGATCTCATCGGTCACCAGATCGCCACGCGCCATCACATCGGCGACCTTTCTGCCCATCTCGGTGCCCGAGCTTTGCGCAGCGCGCAGCATGTCGCCGGTCGAAAGCTGCACCATGTTGCGCGCATCAACCAGACGCCGCGCCTGCGTGCCTTTGCCAGCACCGGGCGGGCCGAGAAGAATAATGTTCATCTGCGTGCGGGCCCTTTGCGTGGTTTCCGGGCACCACCCTTGCGGCCGCGCAGCTGCGATTTTTCGATCAGCCCCTCATATTGATGGGCCAGCAGATGGCTTTGCACCTGTTGCACCGTATCCATACCGACCGAGACGATAATCAGGATCGAGGTGCCGCCGAAATAGGCGGTAATCGCCAGTTGCGTTCGGATGATCTCGGGCAGCAGCACGACCAGTGCCAGATAGCCCGAACCAAGCACCAGAACCCGAATCACCACATATTCCAGATACTCGGCCGTTTTCTGACCGGGGCGGATACCGGGAATAAAGCCATTCTGGCTTTTCAGATTGTCGGCAACGTCATCGACCTTGAACGACACGTTGAGCGTGTAGAAATAGGTGAAGAAGACGATCATACCGGTAAAGAAGATCAGGTAGAGCGGTTGACCGGGGCCAAACATCGTCAGAACCCAGGTCATGATCGGCCCGGCATTGGCCCCTGAGAAGGTGCTGATCGTGGTCGGCAACAGCAAGAGAGACGAGGCAAAGATCGCCGGGATCACGCCTGCGGGGTTCACCTTGACCGGCAAATGGCTGGATCCGCCATCATAGACCTTCATCCCCACCTGTCGGCGCGGATACTGGATATGGATCTTTCGCAATGATCGCTCCATGAACACCACGAATGTCAGCGTCACCAGCAACATTGCGATAACGCCAAGCGTCGCCGGGGCCGAGATTGCACCGGTCCGGCCGCTTTCAAAGAACTGCGCCAGCGCGCCGGGGATCTCGGCGATGATGCCGACAAAGATGATCAGCGAAATACCGTTGCCGATGCCGCGCGCGGTGATCTGTTCGCCCAGCCACATCAGGAACATCGTGCCGCCGACCAGCGTCACCACGGCGGCCGCACGGAAATACCAGCCCGGATCAGAGGCCAGACCGCCCGCCTCGAGACTGACGGCAAGACCATAAGCCTGGAAAGTCGCCAGCAGAACCGTGCCATAGCGCGTATACTGGTTGATCTTCTTGCGGCCCTGCTCGCCCTCTTTCTTGATGCTTTCCAGCGCCGGAACCATGGCCGTCATCAGCTGAATGATGATCGAGGCCGAAATATAAGGCATGATGCCAAGCGCAAACACGCCCATCCGCCCGATGGCACCGCCGGTAAACAGGTTGATCACCCCGCCCAGACCCGCCGCCGCCTGATCCATGAAGGCGCGCAGCTCGGTGCCGTCGATACCGGGAACCGGGATATAGGTGCCCATGCGGTAGATGATCAGAAGGCCAAGGGTGAACAGGATGCGTTGGCGCAGCTCGGTCGCTTTGCCAAAAGTGCGCCAGCTCAGGTTGGCCGCCATTTGCTCTGCAGCAGATGCCATGTGGTTTCTCTCATGCACTGCGCCGCGAGATCGGGGGCGACCACGCGGCGCGGGAAGAACGTTGACAAAAGATGTAAGCGCTAACGGGCGCGCTCACAAGCATTCATAAGGTCACGATGCCGCCAGCGGGCTATTGCGCCGCAGCCGCAGCCGCCACAGTCAGGCTGCCACCGGCTTTTTCCACCGCCTCAACGGCTGATTTGGAGGCCCCGGTGACGGTCAGGTTGACCTTCGCGGAAAGCTCACCCTTGGCCAGAACGCGCACGCCATCCAGCTTGCGCCGCACCAGACCCGACGCAATCAGCGCATCCTCGGTGATGTCGGATGTCGCGTCCAGCTTGCCATCATCGATGAATCTCTGGATCAGGCCCAGATTGACGACGGCGAATGCCTTGCGGTTGGGCTTGTTGAAGCCGCGCTTGGGCAGACGCTGATAGAGCGGCATCTGGCCGCCCTCATACCCGTTCAGGGACACACCCGAGCGGGATTTCTGACCCTTGATACCCCGGCCAGCGGTTTTACCCTTGCCCGAGCCGGGACCACGGCCAACGCGCTTTTTGGTCTTGGTCGCGCCAGGATTGTCGCGCAGTTCATGCAGTTTCATTATCGCTTCTCCTTGCCGGAACTGACCCCCGAAGCGATCTGGGGCCAAACACGGC
>NZ_JBTUJH010000099.1:0-4348 GCF_058343375.1 Alterinioella sp. | reverse complement strand
GGAGCGACCAGAGCGGCAATGAGGGCGGTGGTGAGGGTGAGGGATTTCATGGGGATAGTCCTTTATATGTGCAGTGTGTGTTTGTGTGTTTGTGTTGTGGCGTGGTGAAGGGTTGTGCCTTCCATGACCAACAACTTAGGCGCCATTCTCCTGTGTTTCACCCAACGAAAGTGGGAAAAACACGTTATATTGGTGCGTGAGTGCACATTACGATCTGCCCGAAATGCGGGTCCATCATGGCCGGTTACAAACGCGTGAAGACCTGAAACCAAACCAGGGTTCGCAGCAATTATAGCGCGTCGCGCCTGATCGGATGCGAGCATTCATCACCCGGACCGAGGCAGCGTTCGCGCAATCGAATGCGTTCGGGTCGGCCGGTGAATTCGATTTGGCGCGACGCGCTCCAAGGGGCGCGGTTTTCTGACAGCCGAACTGTTGTGTTTGCCAGTGCGCGGCAACAGAACCGCTCTGCCCGAAGAATGAAAAAGCCCCCTGGCCGGGTTGGCAGGGGGCTTTCGCTTATAGCGCGTCGCGCCTGATCGGATTCGAGCATTCATCACCCGGACCGAGGCAGCGTTCGTGCGATCGAATGCGTTCGGGTCGGCCGGTGAATTCGATTTGGCGCGACGCGCTCTAGGATGCGCAAGGGGGACGGCTGCGCGCCGCAGAGTGTCGGGTCGGGCTATTCGTCTTCCCGGCCGGCGGCGTTTTCAGCGGCAAAGATGCGGGCCGCGACGGTATTGGCACCAAAGCTCTGGCTCGACAGGATCTCAATACCGCCCGGTCGTGTCGGGAACGGGCTTTCATCATCCGAAGCGGCCTCGGCAAAGAAAATCTCCTGTGCCTGACCGTTCGAGCCGAAGCTTTGCGTTGAGACGATTTCGGTTGCGCCGGGGCGTGGCGTGAATGTCAGTTCATCATCGGATCTGGTCTCGGACAGAAAGATGGCCTGCGCCGCCGGGCTTTGCTGCGCGAAGGCGGGGGCGGCGATGGCGGTGATGATTGCAGCGGTGAGTGCGAGGGTTTTCATGGGGTGCGTCCTTTGGGTCAATGTGGGTGTTGGCGAGATGGTGCCTTGCCATGACATTCAAGCTAGGCTCCAATCTCATGTGTTTCACCCAACAAGACCGCGAATTGGGTGTGAGGTTGGTGCATCTGTGCACAGGGGGGCCTGCGGCATAACCCACAGGATCACGGCCGTTTACGGGGCTGTGAAACCCTCCGCTTTCGGGTTGGGCGCGGGGTGGCACGGACAAAAACGCCCCCCGCGCCTGGGGCGTGGGGGGCATTTTCGGAAGAACCGGCAGGGTCGGGGAGGGTCGACCCCGCCGGGTTTGGCTTCCGGGCGCAATCCGCGGGTTTAGTCGGAGGCGCTTTCAGCGGCAAAGATGCGGGCGGCAGCGCTATTGGCACCAAAGCTCTGGGTCGAGATCACTTCGGCACCGACAACGCCGGGGGCGATGGTGCGTTCATCATCGGACAGGGCTTCGGCCAGAAGGATCGCCGCGCCGACGGTGCCGCCGCTGCTGGAGCCCAACAGGACAAGCTCGTTATTCGATGCGGCCTCGGCGGCGAAGATATCGGCGGCGGGGCCGGCATTGACGATGACCGGAGCGACCAGAGCGGCAATCAGGGCGGTGGTGAGGGTGAGGGATTTCATGGGGATAGTCCTTTATGTGTGCAGTGTGTTTGTTTGTGTTGTGGTGAAGGGCTGTGCCTTCCATGACCAACAACTTAGGCGCCAATTGTCTGTGTTCCACCCAACGATAGCGGAAAAATACGTTATAATGGTGCGTGTGTGCACAGCTTTCCCTGCGAGAATAATCCGACCATCACCCTTGATTACAGCCCCGCGAAATCCTGAAATACAAAGGCTGGATTTGCCACCGCGACCAACATCCGCAGGGCATTAATCCAATTTCAATCATACTGGCGGCATCTTGGCGGCTGACCGTTCGCGACAGACGAGAGCCAAGATGAACCCCGCCGGAATTGATGACCGATTGGCACAGGAACGCCGTGCGCGGTTGGCGGCCGAACGATTGCTGGCGCAAAAATCGCAGGAACTGTTTTCCGCCAACAAGCGGCTGGCGCAACATGCCGATGCGATGTCGGATCAGGTGATCGAACAGCGCCAGGAAAACGCTGAACTTGTCGGCCAGACCACAAAGGTGCGCGCCGATCTTGAGCTCGCCACCGAAAAAGCGCAACGCGCCGAACGCCGGTTATGGGATTCGCTGGCGATCATCGAGGATGGGTTTGCCATCTATGACCGCGACTGGCGGCTGGTCGCGGCAAACGCGGCCTTTATCCGGGTGTTTGACGGCATCGCAGAAATCGGCCCCGGCGCAAGCTACGAATCCATTTTGCGCATCGCCGTGGATGAAGGCATCATCGATATTGAAGGGGCGTATCCCGATGATTGGCTGGATGCCATGATCGCGCGTTGGGAACAGGATCCGATCCCGCAAAAGACCGTCAAGCTGTGGAATGGCGGCTACATCAAACTGGTCGATATCCGATCTCCCGAAGGCGATATGGTCAGCCTGGCGTTGAACATCACCGACAATATCCGCCGCGAACAGGAACTGCGTGAGGCGCGTGACCTGGCCGAATCCGCCAACCGCGCCAAATCGGCCTTTCTTGCCAATATGAGCCACGAGATCAGGACACCGATGAATGGCGTCGTTGGAATGGCCGATCTGTTGCGCGATACCGAGCTGGATGAAGAACAGCGCATGTATGCCGATACGATCAAGAATTCGGGCGAAGCCTTGTTGGTGATCATCAATGATGTGCTGGATTATTCCAAGATCGAGGCGGACAAGCTGACGCTGCACAGTGAAGCGTTTGATCTGGAAAGCATGATCCACGAAATCTTTCGCCTGCTGAAACCCACGCTTCAGGGCCGCGAACTGGACCTTGTGGTTGATTATGACATCTTCCTGCCGGAAAACCTGGTGGGCGACCGGGGCCGCATCCGTCAGGTGCTGACCAACCTGATCGGAAATGCGGTCAAGTTCACCGAAGCGGGCCATGTCACGGTGCGCGTTCTGGGCGAAGAGGACGGCGATGGCATGGTGACCTTGCGCATCGCGGTGGAGGATACCGGCATTGGCATTGCCAAGGAAAAGCAGGCGCATGTGTTTGGCGAATTCAATCAGGTCGAGGATCAGGCCAACCGCAAATATGAGGGCACCGGGCTGGGCCTGGCCATTTCGGCCAAGCTGATCACGCTGATGGGCGGGCAGATGTGGCTCGATTCCGTGCCCGGTGAAGGCTCTACCTTTGGCTTCATGTTGAAACTGGCACGGGCCGAAGGGGATGATACGCGGCCTGTGCCACCCTTGCCCGACCACCTGCGCCGGATCGCGCTGATCGGCCCCGAACTGCCGGGCCGTGCCCATCTGGAACGCAATTTGCTGAAGCTGCGCGCCGAGGTGCAGACCGCGTCAGAACCTGCCCGGCTGACAGGCGCGTTCGATCTGGTGCTGCTTTGTGGCCCGGACAAGGCAACAGAGGCGGCGCTGCGGGCGGGCGGGCATCACGGGCCGATTGTTCATTGCGGCGCGGGCGATGACGGGGGCGGGATGTCGGACATGGCACTGGCCGATCTGCGCGCCGCCCTGATAGTGGGCGCGCAAGACGCTCCCATGGAGGTGATCGCGCCCGAGACGCCCAGGCCAGAGCCGAAGAGCGGCCCGCGCAAATTGCGGCTGCTTGCGGCCGAGGATAACAAGACCAACCAGATGGTGTTTCGCAAGATGATCAAGGCGCTGGATCTGGAGCTGATCATGGTCGAAAACGGGGCCGAGGCGCTGGCGGCATTCATGGCGGAACCGCCCGATGTGATGTTCACCGATATTTCGATGCCCGAGATGGACGGGCTGGAAGCCACCCGCCGCATCCGCGCGTTCGAGGCCGAACAGGGCCTGCCGCGGGTGCCCATCGTGGCGATGACAGCCCATGCGATGGATGGGGATGAAACCCGGATCTTTGAGGCCGGAATTGACTACTACCTGACCAAGCCGCTGAAAAAACCTCTGATCATCGAAAAGATCACCGATCTGGCCCCCGATACCGTGTTGCCGGTTCTTTCGGAGGGTTATTGCAACTCTCAGAAAACCTGAATCCCTTAACGCTGCCTGAAATCCAGGATTTCAACGCGTCAAGCGATGCACCCTGCCTCAGATATTGCGAGAAGTGTTCTAAGAGGCTGATTGGAAAAGGGTTGAGTGAATTCAGCAGGTTATGATTCTATTCGGCTGCACAACTGAACGGAGATCGAAATGGCCTGGACTGAATTCACCCGGAACCGATATGAGCGCCAAAGCGCGCGATATTCAAG
>NZ_JBTUJH010000098.1:0-33098 GCF_058343375.1 Alterinioella sp. | reverse complement strand
GGACGATACCGGATTTGCCCTGCATGGCAAAGCGTTCAACGTCTTGCAGAGCAGCGAGGCCCCCCCCATATTACCAGCATTGGCCGCCAAAACGGGGCCGAGACCCGCAGATCGCTTGCCAAAGGATGTGCCTGATGACGAAACTGACCCTGGGATCATACCCTTTCTTGTTGGGATTTGACCAACTGGAGCGGCTGGTGGAACGCACTGCCAAATCCGGCAATGACGGCTACCCGCCTTACAATATAGAACAAAACGGCGATAATGCCTACCGCATCACGCTGGCGGTTGCAGGCTTTGCCGAAGGCGATCTGTCGATCACGGTCGAGGACCGGCAACTGGTGATCCGGGGCCGGCAGAGCGACGAAGACGACACCCGCGTGTTCCTGCATCGCGGTATTGCGGCGCGTCAGTTCCAGCGGTCATTCGTGCTGGCGGAAGGTGTCGATGTGGCCGGTGCGTCAATGGAGCACGGGCTGTTGCATATCGAGCTGAAGCGCGCCGTTCCCGATAATGTGATCCAGACCATTGAGATCAATGCCGGAGGGCAAAGCGATGCATGAACCGAAACCCTTTGCGCGGCCGGGCGAGCGTCCCATTGTCTATGTCCGGCAGGTCGATGTTGCGGATTTGCCCGATGACATCCGCGCCCAGGCCGAAGGGGCGGGGCTGAAGCAGCTCTACGCCATCGGCAATGAAGACGGCGAGCAACTGGCCCTGGTCCGCGACCGGGAGCTGGCCTTTGTGGTTGCGCGCCAGAATGACATGAAGCCGGTCAGCGTTCATTGATGGGCTCTGGCCTCGCGCGATCGGCCCGGCACTGGGTTTTCCTGTGCCGGGCCGTAAATCGCGGCCCGATCAGGCGGTGATCAGCCCCATCGATTCGAGCTTCAACAGCACCTGCTGCGCGCAACTATCCACATCCACGCCCTCGGTTTCGACCACCAGTTCAGCATTTGTGGGTGCCTCATAGGGGTCCGAGATGCCGGTGAATTCCTTGATCTTGCCTTCGCGTGCCAGTTTATACAGGCCCTTGCGGTCGCGGCGTTCGCATTCCTCAAGGCTGGTGGCAACATGCACCTCAATGAAGGAGCCAAAGCTTTCGATCATTTCACGCACCGCGCGCCGGGTTGCGGTATAGGGCGCAATTGGTGCGCAAATCGCAATGCCGCCGTTTTTGGTGATCTCGGAGGCGACATATCCGATGCGGCGGATGTTGATGTCACGATGTTCCTTGGAAAATCCAAGCTCGGAAGACAGGTGTTTGCGCACGATATCGCCATCGAGCAGGGTCACCGGGCGCCCGCCCTGTTCCATCAGCTTGACCATCATCGCATTGGCGATGGTGGATTTGCCGGACCCTGACAGGCCGGTGAAAAAGACGGTAAAGCCCTGGTTGGAGCGCGCCGGCCGGGTGCGGCGCAATTCGCTGACGACGGCAGGGAACGAGAACCATTCCGGGATCTCCAGCCCTTCAGAGAGACGCCGGCGCAGCTCGGTGCCGGAGATGTTGAGAACAGTCACGTTTTCGCGGTCCGCGATTTCATCATTGGGTTCATACTGGGCCCGGTCCTGGACATAGACCATGTGTTTGAAATCGACCATCTCGATGCCCATTTCCGCCTGATGGGTGCGGAACAGATCCTGCGCCTCATAGGGGCCGTAGAAATCCTCGCCCTGGCTGTTCTTGCCCGGCCCGGCATGGTCGCGCCCGACAATCAGATGGGTGCAGCCATGGTTCTTGCGGATCAGCCCGTGCCATACGGCCTCACGCGGGCCGGCCATGCGCATGGCAAGGGTCAAAAGGCTCATCGTGGTGGTTGAGGACGGGTATTGATCCAGCACCGCCTCGTAGCAGCGCACGCGGGTGAAATGGTCGATATCGCCGGGTTTGGTCAGGCCGACAACCGGGTGAATCAGCAGGTTGGCCTGGGTTTCCTTGGCGGCGCGGAAGGTCAGTTCCTGATGCGCGCGGTGCAGCGGGTTGCGGGTTTGAAAGGCGACGATGCGGCGCCAGCCCAGTTTGCGGAAATAGGCGCGCAATTCGTTGGGCGTATCGCGGCGGGCGCGGAAATCATAATGCATCGGCGGCGCGATGCCGGTAATGGCCCCCCCCAGATAGACCGGCCCCGCGATATTGTGCAGGTAATTCACCGACGGATGCGCGATGTCATCGGCCCCGAACACCATTTCAGCCTCGCGCGCCTTGTCGGGCAGGTATTTGTCATCCAGCGACAGGATCGCCAGGATGACACCTTCGCGATCGCGCAGCGCGATATCCTGGCCGGGCTCGACCGTGGCGGCAAATTCCTCGGACACATCCAGCGTGATCGGCATCGGCCACAGCGCACCATCGGCCAGACGCATGTTTTCCACGACGCTTGTATAATCGGTTTCGGTCATGAACCCCTTGAGCGGGCTGAAGCCGCCATTCATCAGCAATTCGATGTCGCAGATCTGGCGCGGCGTCAGATCCCAGGAGACCAGATCGGCGGCCTCGCGCTTGAGCTTTTGCGCCGAGTCGGGCGAGACATAAAGCTCCTGAATCGGGGACAGGTGGTTTTGCATGGTTTGGGTCCTGTGCTTTAGGGAAAGAAGGCCGCTCGCCGCGCCGGTCAGCTCGGCGTGGAGGCGGTCGTAATCGGCAAGTTTACGGGCCAGAAACCGGTCGGTGAGGCGGGCCTTTTCGGCCGCCCCGCGCGAGGTCAGCGCATAGGCAAAGCGCTGGCGCCGGTCTGGTCCCGGACGGTCGGTGATCTTGACCAGCCCGGCCTCGGCCACGCCGCGCAGCAGCGCGTTGAGCCGCCCGAGCGAGATATCGAGCGCTGCGGCCGTCGCCCGCTGCGCGGCGTCCGGTGCCGTGTCAAGCTGGCGCAGGAGGCGAAAGAGCAGGTCGTCGTCGGGCAGGGGTGGTGCGGTCTGGCGGGCGGGCATGGCGGGTCTCGAAGTATGTTCATCGATGAACACATCTCATATCCTGCACCCGCAGAAAAGAGCCAATTGCCCGGCATCGGGAATTTTCGCCAGCGTGACGCATCTGCAACGCGAAAAACCCCGTGGCAACGGGTTCAGGGGGCGTTCTTTGGTCTGTCTCCGGCCTCAGCCGTCCTGTTCGGCCAGAAACTTCTCGGCATCCAGCGCCGCCATGCAGCCCATGCCGGCGCTGGTCACGGCTTGACGGTAGATATGGTCGGTCAGATCACCGGCGGCGAACACACCGGGGATCGTGGTGCGGGTCGATCCGGGCTCGACCACCACATAGCCGCCATTATGGGTTTCCAGAGCATCCTTGACCAGTTCCGATGCGGGCGCATGGCCAATGGCAATAAAGACGCCCTTACAGGGGATCTGGGTTATCTCGCCGGTCTTGACATGGCGCACGCGCACCGCCTCGACCCCTTTGGGATCGTCGGTGCCGATCACTTCTTCCAACTCGTGAAACCACAGCGGCGTGATCTTGGGGTGCTTGAGCAGCCGGTGTTGCAGGATCTTTTCGGCGCGCAATTCATCGCGGCGGTGGATCAGCGTCACCTTGGAGGCGAATTTGGTCAGAAACAGCGCCTCTTCGACCGCCGTGTTGCCGCCGCCGATCACCACGATCTCCATGCCGCGATAAAAGAACCCGTCGCAGGTGGCGCAGGCCGAGACGCCGAAGCCCTTATAAGCCTCCTCGGATGGCAGCCCCAGCCATTTCGCCCGCGCGCCGGTGGCCAGGATCACCGCGTCGGCGGTATAGGTGGTGCCGCTGTCGCCGGTGGCGGTGAAGGGACGTTTCGAGATGTCCAGATCGGTGATGATATCGCCGATGATGTCACAGCCCACCGCCCTGGCATGGGCCTCCATCCGGATCATCAGATCAGGGCCCTGCACTTCGGTATCGCCCGGCCAGTTCTCCACTTCGGTGGTGGTGGTCAGCTGGCCGCCCGGCTCGATCCCCTGCACCAGAACAGGCTCCAGCATGGCGCGGCTGGCGTAAATTGCGGCCGTATACCCGGCCGGGCCGGAGCCGATGATCAAAACGCTTGTGTGACGGGTTTCAGACATGGCAGGAGGCACCTCGGCAGGGGATGAACAGGCTGTCAGAGGCGATATAGAGAGGCCGGACCGGCAAGGGAAGGGGGCATTCTGCCGCTTGCAATCGGCGAAGATTCATTTCACATCTTGCGCCCCCTTGTAATAATCTTGCGCAAGGGGCATTGAAGACATCAGGAATGTTAAACCCAACCCCAACGGAGGTCCGCCGCATATGCCCGGAGCCAAACTCGATCAGACCGACCGCATGATCCTGGCCGAATTGCAGGGCGATGGCCGCATGACCAATGTGGAACTGGCCAGCCGGGTGGGCATTTCAGCGCCGCCCTGCCTGCGCCGGGTCCGCACGCTGGAGGAACAGGGCTATATCCGCGGCTATCATGCCGATGTGAACCCGCGCCTGTTGGGGTTCGAGGTGCAGGTTTTCGCCATGGTCGGCCTGCACAGCCAGGCCGAGGCCGATCTGGTCGCCTTTGAGGATCGCTGCCGCGCCTGGCCCCTGGTGCGCGAATGCCACATGCTGAACGGCGACATCGATTTCATCCTGAAATGCGTGGCCCCCGACCTCAGCGGTTTCCAGAGTTTTCTGACCGAGCAGTTGACGGCGGCCGACAATGTGGCCTCGGTGCGCACCTCGCTGGTGATCCGGCCCGCCAAGGATGATCCCGGCGTGCCGTTCGATGTGCTGGAAAGCCTGATTTCGAACCGGGAGTAGGGCCCAATGCTGCCAATCAATCCGGCCCGCGTCAAAGCCATATACGCACAGGCGATGGCGGCGCAAAAGGCAGGGCGTCTGGATGCGGCGCTGGCGCTTTATACGCAGGTTCTGACCCTGCGCCCCGATCTGGCCGAGGCGCAGTTTCAGATTGGCCAGATCCATGCCGCGCGCGGCAACCGGGCCAAGGCCGAGGCGGCGCTGCGCAAGGCGCTGAAAGCGCGCCCGCAGGAGCCTGCGATCTGGGCCGCGCTGGCCAGGACCCTGCGCGGGGCTGCGCTGAATAAATTGCGGGCAGAGGCGGCGCGGGCGGGCATGACCCTGGATGGAGAGCCCGACATCGCGGCGCTGCTGGCCCGGGTGCGGGGCGGACAGGCTGAGGCCGCCGAGGCCGAAGCGCTGGCGCTGGTGCGCAAATTTCCCGACGCCGCACGCCCGGCACTGGCGCTTGGTGCGGCACGGGCGGCGCAGAGCAAATGGGGCCAGGCCCTGCCGGCGCTTGAAAAGGCGGTGGAACGCGACCCGTCCAGCCCGATGGCACAGATGCTGTTGGGCGAAGTGCTGTTGAATATGGGGCAGGTCTTTCGCAGCGAAGAGGCCCTGTTGGCGGCCAAAACCCTCGGGGCGGATGTGGCCATACCGCTGGCGCGTTTGCTGCGCGACACCTGCCGCGATGGCGCGGCGGAACAGGTCTTGGCGCGGGCCGGTGCCAGCGGCCGGCCTGGCCCGCGCCTGTTGAGCGATCACGCCATGGCCCTGGCCGCGCTGCGCCGCCCGAAAGCGGCCGTGCGCGTGGTTGAAAAGGCGATTGCGGCGGGCGCACCGGCGATCACCAGGGGGCGATTGGCCTTGGCGATGTCGAACGAAGGCGATGTCGATGCCGCCCTGACCCTGGTCAAGGCGGCGCGGGCCCGTGATCCCGGCAATACCGACATGGCAACCCTGCACGGCCAGTTGCTGCAAACGGGGGGTGATTTCGACGCTGCGCGCCCGGTTTTGATGCAGGCCATCTCCGCCAGCCCTGACGCCGCCGAAGCCATCCTGTCCTATGTCGGCGGTGGCAAACTGGCCGCGGATGATCCGATCCTGCCGGTGTTGCAGGCGCGGGTGGGTGATCTGTCGCTTCCGACCGCGTCGCGCCGATCCCTGGCTTTTGCCATGGCCAAGGCGCTTGAGGATCTGGGCCGGTATGATGAGGTATTTGGCCATTTGCATCGCGCCAATCGGCTGATGAAATCCGAGTTTCCCTACCGGTTCGAGAATGAGCGCGCCCATGTTCAGGCGGTCATGGATGCCTACCGCGTGCTCAAGGGCCGCGATCTGGCGGGCGCTGCGCCGCAGGATGCGCCGATTTTCGTCACCGGCATGGCGCGCTCGGGAACGACGCTGGTCGAGACCATCCTGTCGGCCCACAGCATGGTGACAGCGGGCGGTGAATTGCCCTATTTGACGAAAGCGCTGGCACGCGTGATCGATATGGCCAAACTGGCCCCGGACCGGGTCGACGATGCCCTGGTCACTGCCGGGCAGGATTATATTGCCACGGCCAGGCGGCGCACCGGCACCGAACCCATTTTCACCGACAAGGCGATATCGACCTATGCCCGGATCGGGCTGGCGGCGATGGCGCTGCCCAATGCGCGGTTCATCGTGCTGAAACGTGACCCGCGCGATGTCGGCCTGTCGATCTATCGCAACATGTTCACGCCGGGGGCGCATCTCTATGCCACTGACCTTGGCGATATTGGCCGCTTTATCCGCCAGCATGACGCCTTTGTGGAGTTTTGGGGCAATGAGATGCCCGACAAGGTGCATGTGGTGGAGTATGAGGCGCTGACCGCCGATCCCGAACCGGTCATCCGCGATCTTGTGGCCGCCGCCGGGCTGGAATGGCAGGACGCCTGCCTGGCACCGCACAAGGCGACGCGGTCCGTGGCAACGCTCAGCTTTGCGCAGGTGCGACAGCCGATCTATCGCGGCTCGGTTGCGGCGTGGAAACGCTATGAAAATGAGCTGGCACCGCTTTTCGAGGCGCTGGAAAAGCCGGTGACGCTGTAACCTGCGGTGCCCGGCACCCGGAATGGCCGGAAACAGAAAAAAGGCGGCCATTTTAGCCGCCTGCATTCTGGTCGTCCCTGCCGGTCTGGCCGGGCCTACGCGGTTTGGGCCGCGCGGGCCGCCATCCGGGCGCGATTGCGTTTGCCGCGTGCCCAGGGCATCTCAATCGGTTCTTTCCGGCTTTCTTCCAGAACCCGTTCCATCCAGCGCCGTTTTGTCATTGCTCATGTCCTTATTCATTGCCCTTCTGGGCTTTGCCAATCCCGTTTTGCGGGTTGCGGACACTCTGGCGGAACTTTCGGGCAGTGTTACGGCCAAGCCCCTAATTTCCGGTAAATCCCCGGGGCAAAAATGTGGCAGTGTTTTCACCTGTAATCCTTGGGTTTTTGGCGCGCGCCTTGCGTCAATCCGGGCACCAATGCGGCGGGGCCTGCCCCAACTGCGCCCAAATTTGCCCCATAGCGCATTAAATTTGGCGGATCTGCCCCGGATATCAGAGCCGAATCGCGGAAATGAGTCGCCCGTAATCAGCCTCGCCGCGCTGCGTGGCGCGGCGATAGGAAAAGAACCTGTCGGCATCCGAGAAGGTGCAATGGCGGGTCCATTCGGCCTGACCGACACCGGCAGCGCGCAACCGCGCCAGACCATAGCCCGGCAGGTCAAAAAGATAGCGGTCACCGCGGCCATTGGCGAAAAACCGGGTATTGTCGCGGTCTTCATCAATGAAGCGTTCGACCAATTCGGGGCCAACCTCATAGGCACGCTGGCTGATCGAGGGGCCGATGACGGCGTGGATATTGGCGCGTTTGGCCCCCAGCTTCTCCATCCGATCCAATGTCGTGTCCAGAATACCATCCAGCGCCCCGCGCCAGCCGGCATGCGCCGCGCCGATCACACCCGCCGCCTGATCGGCCAGCAGAACCGGCTGGCAATCGGCGGTCAGAATGGCAATGGCGGTGCCGGGGGTGGCGGTGACGATGGCATCGGCCTCGGGCCGGGGTTCGGGCTGCGTGTTCCTGACCACCACGGCGATATCGGAATGGGTCTGGTGGACAGTGACCAGCCGGGCCAGCGGCACCTGCATGGCATTGGCAACCCGGGCCCGGTTCATATCGACGATCGCGGTCTGATCCGATGAGCCGATGCCGCAGTTGAGGCCCCGGAAGATGCCCGAGGACGCGCCGCCGCGCCGGGTGAAGAAACCGTGCCGGAGGCCTGCCAGCAGGTCAGACGTAATGATCTCCAGATGCGGGACGGCGGTCATGGCTCAGGCGGGCTCCAATCCGGGCGGCGGCGGGCTGTCTGATGGGGTCAGGGCCAGCACTTTGAAGAGCGTTCCCATTTCTGCCGGGTGCGTCAAGCGTCTGTGTGCCGCGATATGATCGTCCAGCGCATCGCCGCCAAGCGATCTGGCAAGCGCTTCGGCGCGCGCGGTGATGCCGAGCCGTTCCAGAAACACACCCTGCGGGGTCAGCTCCGAGGCAAGCGCCGGTGCGGCGGCCCGCGCCAGCGGCGCAAAGGCCACATGCGCGCTCAGGTCGGCCTGCCCGGGGCTTGCCAGCACATCGACCGGGGCGTGGCCCTGCACCGCCTGCAACGTGTCGCCAATGCTGAATTCATCGCCATAATCGATGATCAGCGCCGCCCCGCCATGGCTGGCAATCAGGCGGCCGATATCCTGGATAATGGGCAGCGCGGCGCTGTTATGTTCGACGATCTGGCCTTCCTGCGTGCCGGCCAGCCGATCGCCGATCGCGGCAACGGGGGTTTCGGGGCCCAGACCCCAGACCAGCGCGCCCTCCTCGACACCGATCTGACGTTCGTGCCAGGCATTGGGGCCGCGCTGAAACTGGCGGATCGGCAGGGCGTCAAAGAACTCATTCGCGATCAGGAATACCGGCATCTCGGGCAGGGTTCCGGGATGGTCGTGAAAGGTGATTTCGTGGCCATCAAGGGCGGCACTCTGGCGCGCGCGCAGGCTGGGCGAGACCTCGACCAGATGCAGGCGCATTGCGGCGTGAAACCCCGGCACGCGGGCGGTGGCGCGCAGGGCATCGGCCAAAAGCGTGCCGCGACCGGGGCCAAATTCGGCCAGCGCGAATTCCCCCGGCGCGCCCTGATCGATCCAGACCTGCGCCAGCCACAGGCCGATAAGCTCGCCGAACATCTGCGAAATTTCGGGGGCGGTGGTGAAATCACCTGCCGCCCCCAGGGGGTCGCGCGTGGTATAATAGCCATGCACCGGATGCAGCAGGCATTCGGCCATATACTCGGCAACCGATAGCGGCCCGGTTCGCGTGATCCGTGAAATCAGCGCCTCTGATAGCGCTGTCATGCCGTCTGTCTGCGCGCCAGACTGCGGGCATAAACCACGATAAGCAGCCCGCCGACCAGCATCGGCAGCGACAGGATCTGGCCCATCGAAAGCCCGGCCTGGCCCACGGACAGGACATAGCCCATCGGATTGTCGGGGGTGATGAACTGGGCATCCGCCTGCCGGTAAAACTCGATGATGAACCGGCCAAGACCATAGCCCGCAATAAACAGCCCCATGACCTGACCGGGAACCTTCAGCGCGCCGCGCCGCCAGGCCAGATAGAACAGGACCGCGCCCAGGATCAGCCCCTCCAGCACGGCCTCATAAAGCTGCGACGGGTGCCGCGCGCAGACCAGCGTGCCCGCCAGATCGACCAGCCCCTCGGGGCCGGCGCAATCCTGCGCCGCAAAGCCCGGAAAAATCACCCCCCAGGGCGCATCGGTGGGCCGGCCCCACAGCTCGGCATTGATGAAATTCGCCAGCCGCCCGAAAAACAGCCCGACGGGCGCCACCATGGCCATGGCATCGCCCACCTGCGCCATCGGCAGCCGGTTGAGCCGACAAAAGATCAGCCCCGCAACCACAACACCCAGAAACCCACCATGAAAGGACATGCCGCCCTGCCAGATTTGCAGAATCTCGGCCGGGTTTTGCAGATAATAGGCCGGCTGATAGAATATCACATAGCCAAGCCTGCCGCCCAGGATGACACCCAGAATCACCCAGGTCAGCAGGCTCTCGACATGCTCGGCCGTCATCGGTGCGGTATCACGCGGCCACAAGGCCGGGCGCCGCACCGCGCGCGTTACAACCCGCCAGCCGATCACCAGCCCGGCGATATAAGCCAGCGCATACCAGCGCAGCGCAAACTCCATGAAGCCAAGATCAATTGAAAACAGATTGGGTGAGATATTGGGAAACGGGATCGCTGCTGGTAACATGGTGGCCCTGCCTTTGGGTTAAGCACTGGTTGGATGGCCGCGCGCTGCGGCGATGTCAACCTTGATGCCGGGCGGCGAAAGGGCCATATGAAGACCCAAGCGACAGGAGCCATACCCATGCAGACCCGCAACAAGATCATGGAAGATATAAGTCAGTTGATGACCAACGCAATGGGCGTGGCTCAGGGCGCGAAGGATGAGGCCGAGACGGCCGTGAAATCGGTGATGGACCGCTGGCTGGCCGATCGTGATTTCGTCACCCGCGATGAATTTGACGCGGTGCGCGCGATGGCCCAGAAAGCGCGCGAGGAAAACGAGGCGCTGAAGGCCCGGATCGACGCGCTGGAAGGCAAAAAGGGCTGAGTTCCGCCCATGTGATGGAAACCCTTTGTTTCCGCGAAATGCCCGAATGCCCTTGAAATGACCGATTTCAGCCCGCCAACGGCGCGGTTGCAGAGGTAATGTGGTTGCAAGCGCGGTTGCGCCCTGTCTGCCACAGCCCCACGAAAGCGATCATGTTCGGTCTCAGCACTTATATCAGTCTCATTCTTGTTTTCGCCATATTACTGGCCGTGGTCGTCGCGCTGCCCTGGATCCGGGGCCGCGTTCAGCGGCGCGTGCGCGACTTCGCGCAGGACGCGGTGGCCCCCTTGGACACGGTTCGCACATATCCGGGCAGCGGCCGACGCGACCGCAACCTGCCACAACCGCGAACCTGACAACCGGTTCGATCCCCCCCTGAGAAATCTGTGGATAGGTCGCGCCCGCGGCCCTTTTGACCGTGATCTTCTGAAATTACTGCTTTACAGAATGGCCCTGACCCTCCACCATATCTGGTATGGGGTCGGGTTTGCCCCGGCGACCCATAGTAGAGGCACCCAGCTTCTAGTAGGGCGTGCGGATCCTCGGATCTGCCGCTTTACCGGGGCTGCCAACGAAAAAAGAGGCCTGGGCAATGTCACTATCCGAGCAGTATCTGGAGGTCGACGACCTTCATCCCATCGACATCGTTGAAACCCTGGCGACCCATCATGACTGGGATTTCGACCGGGTTGCCGATGATCAGATCGCAATGGCCATCGAAGGGCAGTGGCGCACCTATTCGGTGACGCTGGCCTGGTCTGCCCATGACGAAACGCTGCGGATGATCTGCACCTTCGACATGGAACCACCCGAAGGCAAGCTGCCCGCACTCTATGAAGTGCTGAACCTGACCAATGACAGATGTTGGGCCGGGGCCTTCAGCTATTGGCATGCGCAGCGGCTGATGGTGTATCGCTACGGTCTGGTGCTGGCGGGTGATCAGATGGCCAGCCCGGATCAGATCGCCTGCATGGTCGAAACCGCCGTGTTGGCCGCAGAACGGTATTACCCGGCCTTCCAACTGGCCTGTTGGGGCGACAACACCCCCGAACAGGCGATGCAGGTTGCCATTGCAGAGACCTACGGCCGGGCCTAACCTTGACCGGCGATTAAAGCCGGGGGATGGGATGAGTTTCAAAGATATCAAGGCGCGCGGCCTGGTGATGCTGGGCTGCGGCAAGATGGGCCAGGCGATGCTCGAGGGCTGGTTGGCCGGTGGCTTGGCACCCGAATCGGTCTGGGTCATTGACCCACACCCATCTGATTGGGTGCAGGCCCAGGGGATGCAGATAAATGCCGGCCTTCCCGACAATCCCGCGGTTGCCATCGTCGCGGTCAAGCCGCAATTCATGGACACAGCCCTGCCGCAGCTGAAACCGGTCGGCGGCGGCGGCACATTGATTGTCTCGGTCGCGGCGGGCACGCCAATCGCGGTGTTTGAGGCCGTGCTCGGTCAGGGCACCCGGATCATTCGCGCCATGCCCAATACACCCGCCGCGATCGGCAAGGGGATCACGGCGATCATCGGCAATGACGCGGCCGGGCCGGGCGATATTGATCTGGCCGAGGCGCTATTATCGGCCGTCGGGCAGGTGGTGCGCCTGCAAACCGAAGATCAGATCGACGCGGTCACTGGCGTTTCCGGCTCCGGCCCGGCCTATGTGTTCTACATGATCGACACGCTGGCGGATGCGGCCCGCGCCGAGGGCCTGCCCGATGCGCTGGCGATGCAATTGGCGCGGGCCACCGTTGCCGGCGCGGGCGCATTGGCCGAGGCCTCCGATGAGACCCCGCAACAGCTGCGCATCAATGTCACCTCGCCCAATGGCACCACCCAGGCCGGGCTTGAGGTCCTGATGGATGCGCGCACCGGCCTGGCCCCGCTGATGCGCGCCACCGTGGCTGCGGCCGCGGGCCGGTCGCGCGCATTGAAAGGCTAGCGTCAATGAGCGATGAGATTGGTTTTGATGATTTCCTTAAGGTCGATATCCGGGTCGGCACCGTGGTCCGGGCCGAGCCCTTTCCCGAAGCGCGCAAACCGGCGATCAAGCTCTGGGTTGATTTCGGTGGCGACCTGGGGGTGCGAAAATCCTCGGCCCAGATCACGGCGCATTACGCGCCCGAGGATCTGATTGGCCGTCAGGTCATGGCAGTGGTCAACTTCCCGCCCCGCCAGATCGGTCCGATGCGCTCCGAGATCCTGGTGCTCGGCCTGCCTGATGCGCGCGGCGAGATCGTCCTGATCGCCCCGGATCAGGTGGTGCCCATCGGCGGGCGGATGCACTGATGCGGATGCTGATTTCCCGCGCCCTGCCGGCATCGGTGATGGCGGCGGCAAAGACCCGTTTTGATGTCACCGCGCGAAACGGCACCGGCCCGATGTCCGAGGAGGAATGTATCGCCGCGCTGGCTGATCATGATGTCATGCTGGTCACGCTTGGCGATGCGCTGACGGCGCGCGTTTTCGAAGCGGTCAAAGTGCCGCGCCGCCGCCTGATCGCCAATTTCGGCGTCGGCTACAACCATATTGATGTGGCAGCCGCCCATGCCAAAGGCATCGCGGTGACCAACACGCCGGGGGCGGTGACAGATGCGACCGCCGATATCGCCATGACGCTGATCCTGATGACGGCGCGGCGCGCCGGCGAAGGCGAACGGCTGCTGCGCGCAGGTGCCTGGACCGGCTGGCACCCGGTGCAGATGCTGGGGCTGCACGTCACCGGCAAACGGCTCGGCATCATCGGCATGGGACGCATCGGACAGGCCGTAGCACGGCGCTGCCATTTTGGCTTCGGGATGCAGATCGCCTATGCCAGCCGCAGTGAAAAGACGCTCGATTTCCCTGCAACATATATGGACCTGCCCGATCTGATGGCCGGCTGCGATATCATCGTCGTCGCGGTTCCCGCCGCGCCGGAAACCCGTCACCTGATCGACGCCCGGGCGCTGGCCATGATGCAACCGCACGCCATATTGGTGAATATCGCACGCGGCGATATCATCGATGAGGCGGCGCTGATTGCGGCTTTGCAGGCAGGCCAGTTGGGCGGGGCGGGTCTCGATGTCTATGAATTCGAGCCAAAAGTGCCCGAGGCATTGATAGAAATGGAGAATGTCACGCTGTTGCCGCATCTGGGCACGGCAGCACTTGAAGTGCGCGAGGCGATGGGTCAGATGGCGCTGGCCAATGCGGTGGCCTTCGCCGAAAATCAACCCCTCCTGAACCCGGTCTGAAGGCCGATGGACCACCCCGTTCTGCATCTTTCATCTTGGTGAAAATACCTCGGGGGGTTTGGGGGGCTGGCCCCCCGACCGGTCGGCGCGCCGCAGGCGCGTCGACCCCGACCCGACCCGGCCACGCCCCGGTTTCACGCTTTCGGCCGGTCCCCGACCGCTTCCCTGAAATGGGCCCGGCACAGCGAAACATAGCGGTCATTGCCACCAACCTCGACCTGCGCCCCGGTCCGCACCGCGTCGCCGTTTTCATCCACCCGGATCACCATCGTGGCCTTCTTGCCGCAATGGCAGATGGTGCGCACTTCGCGCATTTCATCGGCCAGCGCCAGCAATGCCGCAGACCCCGGAAACAGCTCACCGCGAAAATCGACCCGCAGCCCATAGCACATCACCGGCACGCCCAGATCATCGACCGCGCGGGCCAGTTGCCAGACCTGATCGCGGGTCAGCCATTGCGCCTCATCGACCAGCACGCAGGCACAGGGACCATCGGCCAGACGGGCGGCGATCATTGCAAACAGGTCGCTCGACGTTGAATAGGTATCGGCCTCGGCGGCAATGCCGATTCGGCTGCCTATCTGGCCCTTTCCGGCCCGGTCATCGAAATTCGCCGTCATCAGATAGGTCTGCATGCCGCGTTCGATGTAATTATACGAGGCCTGCAACAGCAGCGTCGATTTTCCTGCATTCATCGTCGAGTAATTGAAGAACAGTTTTGCCATATCCAGCTTTTCCGGTTCCGTTTGATCCGATGTATCGGCTTTCGCGTTCGAGCCACCGGCGAGAGGCAGAGAAAAGCGATTCACTGTCAACCGGAAACGATCTAGGATGTGCCAAAGCCGCACCCGGGCCGCAAGCTCCTGTTGCGGATCTATCGGAGAAAAAGGGGGGGCCATGTCCGACGCGCCGCAATATGATATCGACCCGGCGGGCTTTTGGGCCGATCCCTATCCTGACCTCAAACAGATGCGCGAAACCGCCCCCATTGCCTATGTGCCACAGCTTGGCGCGACCCTGATCACCCGGCGCGACGATATTTTCACCCAGGAAAAACGCATTGACATCTTTTCCTCGGATCAGCCCGACGGGCTGATGACGCATCTGATGGGGCAGAACATGATGCGCAAGGATGGCGATGCCCATATGGCCGAGCGCCGGGCGATTTTTCCGGCGGTTTCGCCAAAGACGGTCAAGGATGTCTGGCGCGCCTATTTCAAGGTTGCGACCACGGTCATCCTGGATGAGCTGGAGGATCGAGGCGGCTGCGATCTGGTCGCCGATTTCGCGATGCCGGTCGCGGCCGAGGCGCTGAAATCGCTGACCGGCCTGACCAATATGAGCTACCGCGAGATGGACCGCGTCAGCCAGGGCATGATCGACGGCTGCGCCAATTACGCGGGCGATATCGAGGTCGAGATCAATTGCAAGGATTGCACCAATTCGATCGACAACCATATCGACACCCGGATGCCGGTTCTGCGCGCGGCCCCCGACCATTCGATCTTGTCGGTGATGATGCAGGCGGGGCTGTCGCATTCGCAGATCCGGGCCAATATCAAACTGGTGATTTCGGGGGGCCAGAATGAGCCGCGCGATGCCATCGCGGGCACCGCCTGGGCGCTGATGACCCATCCCGAGCAATTGCGCCTGGTCAAGGATGGCACCATCAGCTGGCTGCGCGCCTTCGAGGAATATTCCCGCTGGATATCGCCCATCGGCATGTCACCGCGCCGGGTGGCGCAGGCTGACACGGTGAACGGCGTCACCTTCGAACCCGATGACCGGGTATTTCTGATGTTCGGGTCCGGCAATCGCGATGCGGCCCATTTCGCGCGCCCCGATGATTTCGACATCACCCAGGATGCCACCGCATCGGTGAGTTTCGGGGCCGGCCCGCATTATTGCGCCGGGGCCTGGGCGGCGCGCTGCCTGGTTGCCGATATCGCCCTGCCGATGCTGTTCGACCGCCTGCCGCGATTGCGCGCCGAACCGCTCGATGGCACCCGGATCGGCGGCTGGGCATTTCGCGGGCCACTGAGCGTGCCCGTTATCTGGGACGCCTGAGCCTGCGCCGCGGGCGGCGCTATCATCGAGGCTTTCGCAAGGCTGTTCAAACATCACGCCCGGATCCTTGGCCGCCTTCATCACGCGGAGCGCCTGCGCCCGGCTTCAGCCGGGATTGGCATCGTAAGGGATACGCTCGCCCTTTGGCTGCGGGGCCTCAACATCGCGGAAACTGGCTATGTCGCGATCGACATCGCCGCCGATCTTGACGGATTGGGCCACATATCGACGTCGAAAACGGTGATGCGGGTGATCTTGATGACTTGACCACCTGGTGGCTGAACCCCGCGACCGGCCACCCCGTCAGGACGGGCGCGCTGCCCCAGGCGGGGTCATCTGCGTCGGGTTCGGCTTGCGTCGCGCCGGTCGTGGCTTCGGACACCGCCTTGGAATACCAGCCGGAACGGGTGTTCACATCGGTGTTGTTCAGACCGCAGGCGGCGACCTTGATCAGCACCTGATGGGCCGTGGGTGTCGGTCAGTCGTCGCGCCATTTATATTGGTCGAGGCCGCCGTGATCGTGCAGCACCATGGCCTTCATTGTTGTAGGAAACATCGGGAGCGCTCCTTGTTTTCGAGGGCCTCGGATCGCTGGCGCGATCCGACCCGGGTTGCGGACAGGTCTGGTGGCATTGTGTTTCGGAGCAAGCCTGCGCCAAAGCTGTTGCGCCATGAGTATTTTTGCAAAGAAGAAGCGGGACGGGTCATGGCGCATCGGTCCGGGGGGGTGTTTTGGCGGTCGCAGGCGGGGGCGGAGAGTGCGCGGGTGGCCCTGTGCCTGCGTGCTGGTCGATGAGGCGCAATGGCTGAGCCGCGATCAGGTCTGGCAACTGGCCCGCGCGGTCGATGATCTGGGCGTGCCGGTGATGCGCTATGGGCTGCGGGTCGATTTTCGGGGTGAGCTGTAAATCGGTTTCGTCGCGCTGGCGCGCGCCGACCGGGCCGTGTGAAGTCGAACCCTACCGCTGCGTCTGTTCTGCTTGGCAGGTGCCGCGCCGGGATATTTGCGGCGCAAAGAAGGCGGGTGTGGTCTTGCGGTGCCAGAGGTTGGATTTTCGGGTGATTATTTCGCTTGGCGATTCGGCGCGGATTTGGCACAGAATTGCCCGGCACACCGAATTGGGGAGAGACGTTCATGTCCAAGGTTGCCGATATCACCGCCCATCCCAACATGTCGCATTGGGCCGAACGGGTGGACCTTGCCGCGGCGTTCCGCTGGACCGCACGTCTGAACCTGCATGAAGGGGTGGCGAACCATTTCTCGATCGCCACCAATGACGCGGGCACCAGGTTCCTGATGAACCCCAATCAGATGCATTTTTCACGCATCAAGGCCAGTGATCTGATTGAGGTCGATGCCAGAGATCCCGACAGCCTGATCGGAATCGACGCCGATATCACCGCCTGGGGGTTGCATGGCGGCATCCACCGTCATTGCCCCCATGCCCGCTGTGCCATGCATGTCCATTCCATCCACGCCACCGTTCTGGCCTGCCTGGCCGATAGCCGCTTGCCGCCCATCGACCAGAATTGCGCCACCTTCTTCAACCGGATGGTGATTGACGAACATTACAACGGGCTGGCGCTGGAGGAAGAGGGCGAGCGCTGTGCGGCGCTGTTTTCCGACCCCCGCCACAAGGTCATGGTGATGGGCAATCATGGCGTGATGGTGATCGGCGACACCGTCGCCGACACCTTCAACCGGCTGTATTATTTCGAGCGCGCCGCCGAGACCTATATCCGGGCGCTGCAGACCGGGCAGCCCTTGCGGGTGCTGTCCGATGAGGTGGCGGAGAAAACGGCCCGGATGCTGGAGGAATATCCGGAGCAGGACGTGCGGCATCTGGCAGAGCTGAAGGCCATTCTGAATGAGGAAGGCTCAGATTACGCGATGTGAAGGAGGGCCGGGCGATGGCGGGTGACTGGCTATGGTGCCACGATCATCCGGGACAAGCTGTTCGGGTCCTGGCATGATGGCACCGACGCGGCCCGCGCGCGCATGCGGGCATGGGTGGCCGCGCGCCGGCGGTCGGCCGTTACAGCCTTGGCGAAAGGGGAGATTTCCCATTCCGGCCGCACTTGGCGCGGGCTGTCAAACCGGATAGACCAGAGCGCACGGGGCGCAGGGCGGGCCATCAGCATATGGACAGCGATCACAAGTTTCTGATGACGCGGATTGCGGGGGGCGACAAACAGGCCCTGGCCGCGCTTTACCGGGCGCTGGAACGCCCGGTCTACAAGTTTATCATCTCCAGAATGAACGATCCCCACGAGGCAAACGACATACTTCATGAAGTGTTCATGGATGTCTGGCGTTCGGCCGACCGTTTTGAAGGGAGATCCAAAGTGCAGACCTGGATTTTTGGCATAGCCTATCGCAAAAGCATCGACGTGATGCGCAAACGGGGCCGGATGGACCTGACCGACCAGACCTTCGATATCGTCGATGACAGCCCCGATGCCGTGACCTGTCTGGCCGCGGGCCAGGAGGCCGAGCATGTGCGCCACTGTCTCGAAACGCTGAAGGATGACCATAGATCGGCCATCACGCTGGCCTTCTATCAGGACATGACCTATGGCGAGATCGCCGAGGTGGCGGGCGTGCCCGAAGGCACCATCAAGACCCGCATCTTTCACGCCAAGAAATTGTTGCTGCGCTGCTTGTCGGGCCGCATCGAGCGGGGGGCGGCATGATGACCCGTGATGATCTGAACGCGCTGCTGCCCTTCCACGCCAATGGCACGCTTGAGGGGGCCGAACTGGCCGCCCTTGACGCCGTCCTTGAAACCGACGCCGATCTGCGCGCCGAACTGGCCGCGCTGCAGGCCATCCGCGAGACCCTGCAGGCCGAGGACGTCCAAAGCCCCGGTGAACTGGGGCTGGCCCGGTTGATGCGCGATATCGAGGCTGAAACCCGCACCGACATGGCCCCGCCTGCTGCCAATGACAATGTGGTGCCGCTGGCCCGTCTGCGCATCTGGCAGGTCGCTGCCGCCGTGGTGCTGGCCGTGGGGCTTGGCGTCAACATGCTGCCCGAAATGGGCCGCGCGCCGGATATGGAAAGCGCCATGTCGGACAGCCCGGCACCCGCCGCCGAACAGGGGTTTGCGCTGGCCTCGGGCGGCCGCGCCGATTTCACCGTGATCTTTGCCCCCGACGCGACCGAGGCGCAGATCCGCAGTTTGCTGCTGGAGGCGGGCGTCGAAATCACCGGTGGACCATCGGCGCTTGGCCTTTATGGGCTTGGCCTGTTAGAGTCAGGCACAGATGACGCCGCGCGCTCCATATTGGCCGCCTCGGGGATCATCGAAGAGTTGCAATAGACTTTTTCGAGGCTTGAAGCCGATGCCCTTTGCTTTTCGTTTGCTGACCCTGATGTTTCTGGCGCTTGGCGTTCCACATATGGCCGTGGCGCAGACCGACCCCTATGATCCTTATGAGGAGGGGGTCAATCCTGATGACGGGGCCTCCGAGGCCCCGGGCATCCGGGGTGACCGGTTCAACCGGGTGCGCCGCTTCGGCTTCGATACGCCGGAATATATCGTGTCGGGCCCGATTGCCGAATTTGACGCCGCGCGCGCCGCGCTTGTCGCCGCCGGGGCCACGCTGTTGCGCTACCGCGATCTGCCATATCTGGGCCTGCGTCTTGCGATCTATGATTTCGGCGGCACGCTTGATACCGGCACCGCGCAGGATGTGCTGGACGCCAACGCGCCCAACAGCCATGTCGGGTTGAACAATCTCTATTCGCTGGCGCAAAGCCGCCCGCGGGTCTATGCCGCGTCGATGGTGGGGCTTGCCGATGCGGGCAGTTGCGCGCTTGGCCGCCGCCTGTCGATCGGCCTGATTGACGGGCCGGTCGATGTCAGCCACCCGGCGCTGGCGGTGGCAAATGTGATATCGGAAAGCGTGTTGACCGCGTCGGAACAGCCGCCGGATGCAGATCACGGCACCGCAATGGCGGTGCTGATGGTGGGCGAAGATCCGGGCGGCGTGTTCGGCGGGCTGGTGCGGGGCGCTGACCTTTATGCGATTTCGGCCTTTGTCCGGACCGGTTCCAATACCGATTCCGATGTCGAACGCATTGCCACCGCCATCGACCGGCTGCTGGCGCGCGACGTGTGGCTGATCAACATGTCTTTTGCCGGTCCCGAAAACCCGGTCATGGCCGAGGTTCTGGAACTGGCCGCCGCGCGCGGTGCGGTGATGATTGCGGCGGCCGGCAATGACGGGCGCGAACGCGCCGCCTATCCGGCCTCGCATCCCGATGTGATCGCGGTCACCGCCGTCGATGCCGCCTTTCGCCGCTACCGTGCGGCCAATTCCGGGCCCCATATCGAATTTGCCGCCCCCGGCGTCGACCTCTATGTCGCCAACAAGGATGCGGGCGGCGGCTATGCCTCGGGCACCTCCTATGCCGCGCCCATCGTGACCGCGCTGGCGGCCCGTCTGGGCGCGGGCGGCGGCCTGTCGGTTGACGCGCTGCGCGAAGCCTTGCGCAATTCCGCCGTCGATCTGGGCCCCTCGGGGCGCGATGCGGAATTTGGCTGGGGGCTGGTGCGCGGCGGCTGTTGAGACCGGGCGCGCCGGGGTCCGACAAAATCTTTGAACCCTGGCGCGCGCCCATCCGACCCATAGGCAGACCCGCAACAATATCAAGGGACGCCGCCATGACCCGCCTTCTGCCTGCCCTCTCTGCCTTCCTGACCGGCCCCAGGCCGCGCCCGGATTTCGCGGATCTCAGCACCCGCGCCATTCATGGCCCCCGCCATCACGCCGCCACCGGTCCCGGTGCCCGCGCCGGCCTGGCCAATCTGCGCGCCGCCGTCGGGCGCTGACCTTCCCGCTCTGTCCCTCGGCTCGATCCTTTGCCCCCTGTCCCGGTGATCCAGCCATACCTTGCCGGTGCCCATCCCGAAACGGATCGGCACCGGTTTTTTTGTGTCATCGGGGTTGCGCCGGAGAAATTTCATAAAAGGATCAAGAATTTGCGCTTTAATTTGAACCAGAGCGCCCGCCCATGCGACCTATTCCTGTAACGCGCATGAAATGGCGCATCGGGAGAGGAGATCAACAGACATGTCGCGCAGTATCCGGTCCATTCTGACCTTCGCAACGCTCAGCCTGAACTCCGCCTCCTCCGCCTTTGCCCTGGATTTCGGGCAACCGTCGATGGCCTGTTATGGCCAGGTCATTGATGGGCATGACGAAACTGTTTTCACCTATCGCGGCCGTTACTTTTCCTTCCCCTAGGTCGCTTACGGCACTGACCGTCCCTTGTCCCTCGTCTCAGTGCCTGCCCGGTCCTTCCTCCGAAGGGCCGGGCTTTTTCGTGCCGTGCATTTTCCGTGCCGGGCTTTCGCATCATGGCGGAACTGCGTAGACCTGCTTGCATCATGCGCGCTGATATCCAGACCCTGTTCCTGACGCTTGCCCTTGGCGCTGCCGGGGCCGCGTTGGCCGCGATTCTGTCGGTGCCGGCACCCTATCTGACCGGGCCTGCCGCGCTGGTGGCGCTGGTCAGTGTGATGGGGCTGAAAACCCATATCCCGAACCTGCTGCGTGATCTGTGCTTTCTGGTCATCGGCATCGGCATGGGCACCGGCATCAACCCCGACATGCTGGCCGCCGCCACGACCTGGCCGCTGAGCCTGATGGCGCTGACCACGGCGCTGGTGGCGATTTTTCTGGGCGGTGCCGCGGCGTTGGAGCGGTTTTTCCTGTTTGACCGGCTGACCGCCCGGCTGGCCGCCTCGCCCGGGCATCTCAGCTTCGTGTTGTCGCTGTCGGTGGACAGCCATGCCGATATCGGCGTGGTCGCGGTGGTTCAGTCGCTGCGGGTGCTGGCGCTGACCTTGCTGGTGCCGGTGGCCGTGGCCCTGATCAGCGGGGCCGATCTGTCGATGGGTATCCGGTCCGGCGCGGTCATGGCCTGGCCTGCGCTGGCGGTTGTGGCGGGGATTTCTGCAGCACTTGGCTGGCGCTTGAAATGCTTGCGGATCCCGGCCGCCTACCTGCTTGGCGGTTTTGTCATCTCGGCGCTTGGGCATGCCACGGATCTGGCACCGGGGTTGGTGCCGAACTGGCTGGCGCTGCCGTCATTTGCCATCATGGGCACGCTGATCGGCACCCGGTTTTCCGGCACCACCTGGGCGCAGATCGTTCGGGCCACGGGCGCGGCGGCGCTGTTGGCGGGGCTGGCGCTGGCGGCGACATTGGCCGCGGCTCTGGCGGTGCATTGGACGCTTGGCCTGCCGCTGACAACGCTGTTGATCGCCTATGCGCCCGGCGGGCTGGAGACGATGGCGGCCATTTCCGTGATGCTGGAGGCCGACCCCGCGTTTGTCGCCTTTCACCACACGTTTCGGGTGCTGCTGCTGACCTTTCTGGTGCCCGCCTGCCTGCCGCGCGCCCGCGCTTAGGCACCCGTATCCAGCCAGATCGTCACCGGCCCGTCATTGGTCAAGGAAACCTGCATATCGGCCCCGAAGGTGCCGGTTTGGGTGGCCACGCCAAGCCGGGCCAGATCAGTGGCAAACCCTTCATAAAGGCCGCGTGCCAGATCGGGCGGCGCGGCGCGCGAATATCCCGGCCGGTTGCCGCGCGATGTATCGGCGGCCAGGGTGAACTGGCTGACCACCAGAGCCTGGCCGCCAATGTCCAGCAGCGAGCGGTTCATCTTGCCGGCATCATCGCTGAAGATGCGCAGTTTGGCGATTTTTTCCGCCAGCGCGCAGGCGGTTTCCGCAGTGTCGCCGGGCATGGCGCAGACCAGCACCAACAGGCCCGGCCCGCAGCGCCCGATCACCTGCGCCTCGACCGTCACCTGGGCATCAACCACCCGTTGGATCAGCGCCCTCATGTCAGGTCCGCGGCCCAGGGCGGATTGGCACCGGCGCGGCTGACGGTAATGGCGGCGGCGCGGATGCCATAGTCCAGCGCGGCCTGCAACGCGCCCGCTGGCAGATCGGCCAGCGCCGCTTTGGTCAGACAGCCCGCGCCTTGCAGCGAAGCCAGGAACCCGGCGTTGAACGTATCGCCGGCACCGACCGTATCGACCACCGCGACCTTTCGGGCCTCGACAAACAGCGCCCCGGCGGCGGTATGGCCGGTGACGCCTTTGGCACCCTCGGTCAGGCAGAGCAGCTTCGGCCCCTGCGCCAGCACCCGTGCCGCCAGATCGGCCAGGTCGCCATCGCCTTCCAGCCAGCGCAGATCCTCATCCGACAGTTTCACGATATCGGCCGTGGCCAGCATCCGTGCGATACGGGCGCGATAGCGGGGCTCGTCATGGATGAAACCGGGGCGGATATTGGGGTCGATCATCACCGGCAGGCGCGCCGCCTCGCGCAGGCACAGCGCCTCATAAGCCTCGGCGCAGGGTTCCACCGCCAGAGAGATGCCGCCAAAGAACAGCGCCTCGACACCGGGCAGGGTTGCGGGCAGATCACCGGGCGTCAGCATCCGCCCGGCGGTATTTTCATCATAGAAGGCATATTCCGCCTGGCCATCGCGCAGGGTCACGAAGGCCAGCGTCGTGGGCCGGTCAGAGCGGATGGCCAGCCCGTCATCGACCCTGCTGGCCATCAGCGCCTGCTCCAGCCGCAGGCCGAACAGATCGGTCGACAGGCCGCTGAAAAGCCCCACATCCTGGCCCAGACGGCCAAGTGCGACGGCTGTATTGAACACGGCCCCGCCGGGATAGGGGGCAAAGACCGCCTCGCCAGCGGCGCTTTGCCGGGGCAGCATGTCGATCAGGGCTTCACCGCTGCACAGGATCATGGCTCTGGCACTCCTCGGTCATTGTTTGCGCTAACGACATAGCGATCTGCGCGACCCCTGACCAGTATGGACTGCGGCGCGGTCCCCGATGGCGATCCTTTCCGCCCGCGCCGAAGCTCACCCGGAGGCATGCGGGCGGTGCAAAAGCATATTGCGCGTCTCCAATATCCGGCTCAGGGCGGCGGCGTCTTTCATTGGCTGATGGCGGCAAGATATCCGATACCGCCGGCCACGATCAGACCGGCAATCACCGCCAGCGTGATCTTGATGGCGGAATAGGGCCGTTCGCCCTGCACCCGGCCGGTCTGGCCATTGACCACAAAGCGATAGCTTTTGTCGCGGTATTTATAGGCGGCCATCCAGACCGGCAGCAGGATATGCTTGAAGGTGATATCGGACAATTCGGTATCGACGCTGGTAATGCGTTGCCGGTCGCCGCCGATATCAAACTTGATGTCGCGCCGGATCTGGCGGTCCATGATGTCGCGCGCCTCGTCAAAGCCCTCGTCCAGTTGCACGGTATAGCCTTCGGCCCGAAACCCGGCCAGAAAATGCGGCGTATAAGGCTCCAGCGCGGCCAGGGTCCAGGGGGCCAGCCCATCGGTGTATTTCTTGGGCAGCGAGCGCGAGCCCAATACCAGAACATCGTCAAACCAGCGCGCCACCCGGCCGCGCACATTGGACCAGCGGATTTTCTGCACCCGGCGCGATTTGCCATCCGGGCCGCGAACGGTGACATAATAGACGGTGCCGCGCTGGCCGGTATAGGCGCTGCGCGTATCGGCGTCATAGGTCCAGTAGGGCACATAGATGCCATTCAGCTTGCGGCCCTTGCGGGCATATTCCTGCAACCCGTTGGGCGCGAACCACAGCTTGCCCAGCCAGTCGTTCATCTCGTCATGGGCGGTGGCTTCATCCAGTTGAAACGGCAGCACGGCCTTGGGTTTGATATAGCGTTGGGTGCCGGTGTCGATCACCACGGGCGTGGCGCAGAACGGGCATTCGGTGGCGTGAATATCGGGGCTGAATTCCACCTGGGCACCGCAATTGGTGCAGGAGCTGACGCGGATCTCCTCCATCTCGGTATCGGGAAGCGCCGCATTCAGCGCGTCATGGTAATCCAGTTCACGGATGGCGGGCGCGTCGGCCCCAAGGTCGATCTCGACCTCATGGCCGCAAAAGTCGCAGATCATTTTGCCCTCTTGCGGGGCAAAGCGCATGTCCGATCCGCATTGATCGCAGGGAAACCGGTGTTCCTCATTGCCATCGGGGGCCTCAGCCTCGGTTTCGGGCGCGGCAGGCTCGGTCTGGTCGTCCCAGGGGCCGGGCGGCGGGGTGGATCCGGGCGGTGGGGGGGGGATATCGCTCATATCAATCACAAATATCTGGCTTTGGGGCTGGGTCGATCATGCGGGCGCGGCCGCGATCTTGCAACCTTGGATAGCGCCCCTCGCGTTGGGGCACCGGCGGAAGCCCATTGCCCCGGCCGTCCGGGGTCGGGGCTGTGCGGGCAGGGTTGCCGGGGATGACAGCAGGTCAAAGCGCTGTCGGGTCCCGGCCGCCCCGAATATCGCGTGAGGTTCGGCCTCAGACGCCGGGCGGCGGTGGTGGCGGCATGACCGTGAACAATTGCGCCAGTTCAGCCACATCATCGGCCTTTTTCCAGCCATCCTGACCGGCCGTCCAGACATGTGTTTCCCGCGTCAGGGTGCCGGCCGCGGCCATCTGGCCCATCGTGGCCTTGGAAAACGGGCCCTTGGTCTGGCCGTTTTCCGCGACATGCCAGACATGTTCGACCGGCGGCGGCGGTGGCGCGGCGGCGGCGGGCTGCTGCTGCTGCTGCGCGGCCTGCGGGTTCGCGCCCCAGGGGCCACCCATGGCCCCGGCCATCTGATTGGCCATCGCCATCCCCATGCCCATCCCCATGCCAGCCCCCATGCCGCCACCGGCACCATCGGGGTTGTTGGCGGCGGCCGTCATTGCCTCGGCTGCGGAAAACTGGCTGTATTTGGAAAGATCGCCGACCACGCCCATCGATGTGCGCCGGTCCATCGCGGCCTCGACCGCAGGTGGCAGCGAGATGTTCTCGATATAAAGCTCGGGCAATTCCAGCCCGTATTGATCAATGGTGCCGGATATCTTTTCGGCCATCAATTGGCCCAGATCGCCGGTATTTCCGGCCATGTCCAGCACCGGAATGCCGGCGCTGCCGATGGTGCGGGAAAATTCCTGCACGATGATATTGCGGATCTGGAAGGTCACCTCATCGGTGGTAAACTCGCCATCGGTGCCGACGATCTCGGTCATGAAGCGCCCGGCATCCCTGACCTTGACCGTATAGGTGCCAAAGGCGCGGATGCGGGTCGGGCCGAAATCGGGATCGCGCAGCATGATCGGGTTCTTGGTGCCCCATTTCAGATCAGTGAACCGGTTGGTGTTGACGAAATAGATCTCGGATTTGAACGGCGATTTGAACCCGTAGGACCAGCTTTGCAAACTGGTCATGATCGGCATGTTGTTGGTTTCCAGCATGTAAAGGCCGGGGGTGAACACATCGGCCATCTGGCCTTCATGGATGAACACCGCCGTCTGGCCTTCGCGCACTGTCAGCTTGGCCCCGTATTTGATCTCATGGCCTTCACGCTCAAACCGAAAGACCATGGTGTCACGGGTGTCGTCGGTCCATTCTATGACATCGATGAACTGGCCGGAGAGAAAGTCGAATATGGACATGGGCGGTCCTCCTGTTGGGAATACTTGCGCGGGCGCGCTGTTGGTTCAACTCGGGCCACCGACCAGCGCATCGGCAAGCTCGCGCAGGATCGGGCGGGCCTCATCAGGCGTCATGCCGGGGCTCAGCCGATCATCATACAGCATGTTCAGCAACATTTCGTCCTGCGTGGTCAGCAGGGCAAATTCCTCGTCATCATTGAAGATCGAGGGCCGCGCGGTGGGGCTGTCATTGGGCAGGCCGAGGCCCTGGGCAACTTCTTCATGCACGCAGGATTGGCGCAGAAGATCGGGGTGTTCGGTGCGGATGATCGCGATGGCCGCGACATAGACACTGGGGTTGGCGGCCTCCGAAATCGAATAGACCGAGCAGAAATTGAACCGGGGCAGGCTGGTGATCTCGTTGATCGTGGCATCGCTGAGCGACGGCATGATCTGCCTGAGCAGCGGCCCGGCGGCGATCTGTTCGTCGCGGTTCAGATACAGCACGTGGAAATTGCCGCCCGATCCGACCGCGCGGATGCTGTGGCCGGTGACCCGTGCCAGCCGGTCCGCGTAGCGCGACAGAAATTCCCGGTCGGTCGCGCGGATCTCTTCCGAGACCGAGGCCCCGAAATGGGCCTGCAATCGCACCGGGCGGGCCCATCGGCGCAGCACGGCGGGGGTTTGTTGGGCGATGAACCGCCCGCCCGACAGGGTATATTCATCATACAGCGCGATGCGTTCGAAATTGGCCACCAGATTGCGCGCGATAATCGGCGTGTCGGGGCCGCCGCCATCGGTGCGCAGCAGGCCCTGTGCCAAAAGCCGCGCCTGCACGCCCTCATAATAGCGCGCATAGGCCAGGCTTTCGGCGGAGGGCTCGCTCGGCCCCGGGGCCGCCACCGGCGCGGGGGGGCGATGCACCGGCCTGGGCGAGGTGGCCGGTTCGCAAGCCGACAGCACCGCCGCCGCGACCCCCGCACTCCCCATCAGCCAGATCCTTCGCATCGCGTGCCTCCCTTGTGCCGTCAGGATGGCACGGCAGTGGCCATGGTGTCGCCAACGCCGTCGCGCCGCGACGAGGCCGAGGCGAGCGTGTCGCGCAACTCGCTTTCCATCTTCTCCATCTCGACCTCGGCCTCGGCGCGGCGGCGCTTGCCTTCATCGGCGATTTGCAGACTCTCCTCGATGGTGGCGATCAGATCGGCATTGGCCTGTTTGACGGCCTCGATGTCAAACACGCCGCGCTCCATCTCCTGGCGCACGATCTTGTTGCTTTCGCGCAGATTGCGGGCATTCGCGGTCAGCAGCTCATTGGTCAGGTCATTGGCCTCGCGCACCGCAACGGCGGCCTCGGTCGAGCGTTGGATGGTCAGCGCCTGGGCCAGTTGGGTTTCCCAAAGCGGCACCGTGTTGACGAGGGTCGAATTGATCTTGGAGACCAGCGATTTGTCGTTTTCCTGAACCAGCCGGATCGAGGGCAGCGACTGCATGGTCACCTGACGCGTCAGTTTCAGATCATAGACCCGGCGTTCCAGATCATCGCGCGCGGCGCGCAGATCACGCAATTCCTGCGCTTTCATCACCTGATCATCTTCCGGCGCGCTGCCCATTTCGGCCTCTTTGGCGGGGATGGTTTCACTGTCCAGCTCGCGGATCTTTTCTTCGCCAGCGGTGATATAGAGCGCCAGTTCATCGTAGAAATTCAGCGTCTTTTCATAAAGCTGATCGAGCGATTTGATGTCTTTGAGCAGCGTATGTTCATGGGCCAGAAGATTGTCGGTGATCTTGTCGATCTGGGTCTGCACATCCTCATAGCGGGCCAGGAAATTATGGATCGGCCTGGCCTTGCCAAAGAGCTTCTCCCACCAGCTTTGCTTGCGGTTGGGGTCCAGCTCATCGACCGAAAAGCCGCGGATGGTGCCGACGATCTCGCGCAGGGAATTACCCGCCGGGCCGACATCCTTGTTGCGCACGCCCTCCAGCATGGCCTGGCTGATCTGCTGCAATTCTTCTTGTGCCGATGAACCGAAGGTGACGATCGAATTGGTATCGCTCAAATCAAGCTCGGCCATGCGGGTGCGAATCTCCACGGCCGTGGGGGCAGGGGCCTCGGCCAGCGGCACCAGCGCATTTGACGGCTCGGGCAACACCACCGCGGTGATCTCATCCACCATCTGTGCGGCGGCTTCGGCCTGTTCGCGAATGTCTTGGGTCATTATTATATTCCTTATCGGTCAATGGTCAGGCTATCGCGGTTCAACCGGTCGCGCAGCACTTCGATTTCAACATCCAGATCGCTGCGGTCGCTTAGCAACATCCGTCGGGTTCGGGCAGAGAAATTGGTTTCCAGATCATCCAGAAGCGCGACGTAATCGGCGCGCACGGCCGGGTCGCGATTGCGCGCATAGAGATCGGCGAATTTCACCGTCGCATCGCGCGCGCCCTGCAGATAGACGCCCAGATATTTACGCCCCTGGGTCAGGTCGCGAGGGTCTTGCTCGATGGTGCGGAACATATCGCGCGCGGTGGCCTGGAACGCTTCGACGCGCGCCTCCAACTGCCGGTCACCGGCGCGTCTGATGGCGTCGCCCATGCCGTCCAGCAGGGTTTCGGCCGCCTCGACCTTGCGCGCCACCCGGTCGGACTGGAATTTATCAACCCCCTCAAGCCCCTTGTCTTTCAGGGGATCAAGCCCGAACGAGAACAGATGCAGCCCGGCGGCCACCAGCCCGACCAGCGGCGCGGTCAGCACATTCCATTGGCCGCCAAAAATCAGCAGGCCCACCCCCGCCCCGGTCAGGACCGAGGCAAATATCTTGCGCGGGATCGCCGGGCGCCGCGCCACTTTGCGTTCATTATAGGCGTCTTCCGCCCGCACCCCGTCACGCAACAGCCACGCCGCCAGCAACAGCACCGCGCCGCCCGCCAGATCGGTCAGCATTTCGGTGACGGGCTGGAAAAAGGCGGTCAGGAAGACCAAAAGCGGCAAAAGGAACAGGATGTTGATGCGCGCCCCGAACCGGGCCGGGCTGCGGCCACGAAAGCTGGCCTCGACCGGTCGCGCCGTGGGTGCCTGGACATCGTTGGATGCGGGATCGGGGCTGAATTTGCCGCCAAAGCGCTGCGCCATCTCAGATCACTCCGAATCCGCCGAAGATGGCCATCACGATGATGACCACCAGCGCCATGAATGACACCACCCGAAGGCCGTTTGAACTCATGCCTGCACCCCTTTCAGACCGTTACGATAAGCACGCCTCGACATAATAACCAGAGGGTCACTGCCCGGAAACCTCGACGCGGACGGTTTTCGCCTGCGCGCCGCGGGCGCGTTCGGCATCCAGTTTGCGCTGGTAACCGGACTGGATGAACTCGACCGCAAACAGAACCACGACCGCGAAATAGAAGGTGGTTTTCGACATCGGGATCAGCGGATAGCCAAACAGATGAATGGCCATCGCCGGATCATCGGTGGCATGTTCGGCGGCAACGCCGGCCTCGCCCAACAATACCACGCCCACGATCAGCAGGATGAACAGGCCCAGAACCTCATACATCCGGTTCTTCTCCAGAAAGGCGGTGACACCATCGGCCAGCACCAGCATCGCGCCGCCTGACAGCAGGATGGCTATGGCAAGGATCGGGAACACATCGGTGATGGCCAGCGCCGACAGGACCGAATCGAAGCTGAAGATCAGGTTCATCAGCACGATCAGCATCACCACCCGCGCCGCCGATTTGCGGCTCTTTTTGGCCCCCTCGGGGCTCAGGTCATGCATCGTCAGAAGATGGCTGATCTCCTTGACGGCGGTATACATGATAAAGACGCCGCCAAAGACAAACACCAAAGTGGCGAAATTCACGCCGCCTTCGATGATCCCGGTCCAGTTCAACACGAAAAACGGCTCGGCCAGGCTGTCGATCAGCCGGATCATCACGAACAGCAGCACAACGCGCAGCGCGACGGCCAGAATAATGCCCCAGAACCGGACCCTTTTCTGGTATTGCACCGGCGCGCGTTGGCTCTCGATCGAGATATATAGCAGGTTGTCAAAGCCCAGAACCGCCTGCAAAAAACAGAGCATCACAAGGTTGCCGAGGTTCTCGAAAGTCAGAAGATCTGTCATGGTTCAATGCCTTGGGTCTGGGTGTTGTTCACGAAATTGACGTTTCAGCGCGGATTTATCCCCGGTCGCATCGCGCAAACGGGCGGCCAATGCACGGCCTTTTTTCACCCCCGGACGGGCCGAGACCTGATCCAGCCAGCGCGCCATATGGGGTTTGTCCGCCAGCGTCTGCTGCTGGCCTTGCCACAATGATGCCCAGGGCCAGATCGCCATATCGGCAATGGTATAGGCATCGCCCGCCACGAATTCGCACCGCGCCAGCCGCCGGTCCAGCACGCCGTAGAGCCGCGCCGTTTCAGCCCGGTAGCGATCCTTGGCATAGGGCACGTTGATGTCTGCATGCTTCAGAAAATGATGCGCTTGCCCCGCCATCGGCCCAAGCCCGCCCATCTGCCACATCAGCCATTCGGTTACGGCAATCCGGTCGCGCGCGCCCTGGCCGCCGAACCGGCCGGTCTTGGCCGCGAGGTATTGCAGGATCGCGCCGGATTCGAACACCGATACCGGCGCGCCATCGGGACCATCGGGGTCAAGGATCGCCGGCATCCGGTTATTGGGCGCGATGGTCAGGAACTCCGGGTCAAACTGATCGCCCGCACCGATGTCAATCAGATGCGGGCGGTAGGCCAGCCCCATTTCCTCCAGCGCGATGGAGATTTTCCAGCCATTCGGCGTCGGCCAGAAGAACAGATCTATTTCCTGTGTCATCGGCGCAGTTTTCCCCTGTTTTCACGCCGGGGGCAAGCGGCCCCCTTGCCCGTTCAGGCTTGACCACACCCCAGCCAGTCACGTATCCCGGCGGTTGTGGCGATTTGTTACCGGATTGCGGGCCACGTGAAAGAAAACCGCTAAAGAGGTCGCGCATGGTTGACGCCATTGCCCCGACCGTTCACCCGGTGCGGGGCTTTTTTTGGGCCACCCCACCTTGAGGACATGAGAGAGAGACCATGACAAATGGATCAAGACCCCTGCCCGAAAACGTCCACCCGCGCACCCGCGCCATTCATGGCGGCACGCGGCGCAGCCAGTATGGCGAGGTCAGCGAGGCCATCTATCTGACCCAGGGCTTTGTCTATGACAGCGCCGAGGCGGCCGAGGCGCGGTTCATCGAATGCGGCCCCGATGAGTTCATCTATGCCCGCTACGGCAACCCGACCGTGCGCATGTTCGAGGACCGGATGGCGCAGATCGAGGGCACCGAGGATGCCTTTGCAACCGCCTCGGGCATGGCGGCGGTCAATGCCGCGCTGGTCTCGATGCTGCGCGCCGGCGATCATGTGGTATCGGCCAAGGCGCTGTTTGGTTCCTGCCTGTATATTCTGGAAGACGTGCTGATGCGCTTCGGCGTCGAGGTCAGCTTTGTCGATGGCACCGATCTGGGTGCCTGGGCCGCCGCGATCCGACCCGATACCAAGGCGGTATTTTTCGAAAGCATGTCGAACCCGACGCTGGAAGTGATTGACATCCGGGGGGTATCAGACCTCGCCCATGCGGTCGGCGCGATCGTGATCGTGGACAATGTCTTTGCCACGCCGGTCCTGCAACGCTCGGGCGAATTGGGGGCCGATGTGATCGTCTATTCCGCCACCAAACATATCGACGGCCAAGGGCGCTGTCTGGGCGGTGTGATCTGCGCCACCCGGGATTTCATCCGCAAAACGGTGGAACCCTATCTGAAACATACCGGCGGTTCGCTGTCGCCTTTCAATGCCTGGGTGATGCTGAAGGCGCTGGAAACGATGGATCTGCGGGTGCGGGCCCAGGCCGAGGCCGCGCAAAGGGTGGCCGAGGCGCTGCAAGATCTGCCCGGCCTGATTCAGGTCATCTTTCCGGGGCTGCCGGGTCACCCGCAGTATGATCTGAATGCCAGCCAGATGCAGGGCGGCGGCACCATGCTGGCGCTGGAGGTCGCGGGCGGCAAGGCGGCGGCGTTCCGGCTGCTCAATGCATTGCAGATCATCCTGATTTCCAACAATCTTGGCGATGCGAAATCCATCATCACCCACCCCGCGACCACGACCCACCAACGCCTGAGCGACCCGCAGCGCGCCGCACTTGGCATCACCGACGGGCTGTTGCGGCTGAGCGTGGGGCTGGAAGATCCCGCCGACCTGATCGCCGATTTGAAGGGCGCGCTGGCGGCGGCAATGTAACGGTCGGGTCGGAAGAATTTTCCCGAAAATTCTTCGCGCCGGAAAAATCTTGGAAGATTTTTTCGGCCCCGCCCGCCTTCGACGAAACGCGCTGGCCAAACCCGGCTCCTTTCCCTTAAGAAAAAGCACCTGACCGACGCGACGGAAAAAAGTGCCATGAAACCTTTCCTGATCCTGCAACTGCGCCCCGAGGATGAGGCCGCGGATGAAGAATTTTCCAGCCTGATCACCAAATCGGGTCTCAGGGCCGATCAGGTCCACCGCATTCGGCTGGACGTTGAGCCGTTGCCCTCCGATCTGGATCTTGACGCCTATTCCGCCGTGATCGTGGGCGGGGGCCCGGGCTGTGTCAGTGACCCGGTGGAAAAGAAAACGCCGCAAGAGGCCAGGATCGAGGCCGAGATCATGGGGTTGATGCCCGAGATCACCAGCCGCGACATTCCCTATCTGGGTTGTTGCTACGGGCTTGGCATCCTGGCGCATCACCTGGGCGGAGAGGTCAGCCAGCACCGTTATGGCGAAGCGATCGGTGGCGTCGATTGCACCCTGTCCGATGCCGGGGCGGCTGATCCGCTGTTTCAGGGCCTGCCGCGC
>NZ_JBTUJH010000097.1:0-3532 GCF_058343375.1 Alterinioella sp. | reverse complement strand
GTCCGCTGGTAATGCAAACTGTTATTCAACCCTTTCTCCTACAGCGTCAGCCCATAATTGATCTCGCCGCCGTCCCCGGCGGCGCGGCCTTCACTGATCTCGCCGAAGTGACGCCGCCCTGATCATAGGTGACCGTCACTTTCGAAAGTGACGGTCACCTACTGGACGGGCTCGACAGCCCGGCCTACATTAGTAAGCGACGCCGCCTCGATTATGATTTACCCAGATATCCATCACTCACTGATCTCGCCGCCGTCCCCGGCGGCGAGGGCTGCAGTTTGCCGAAGTGACACGGCCCCGTTCATGATTTGACAGGAAAGGAGAATTGTTGTAAATTAAGCTCAAGGAATCAGGTTAGGGAAGTGAAGGGAGAGTTTTGTCATCCTATTTTTCCATATTAGACAACATCAATTCATTTTAATGAGCATACCAGGCAAGACAATCCCGCGTTTTGAGCGAAAAGCGGATGGTTTTGCGGATATATGTGTTTATAAGGCAAGTTTTCCGCATAAGCTGTTAGGTGGATAGCGGTAAGTTCAATATACTATGGGCGAGGCAGCTAGTAGATTGTCCATCATAAAATGTAAGAATGGCATGGAACTTGCTACTGAAGGGGAAAAGACCATCCTCGGAGGCAAGTGCCATGAACCGGAAATATTTCATCCGCTTGACAGAAGAAGAACGTTCACAACTGAAGCAGCTCATTTCTTCGGGAACCGCCCCGGCCCGCAAAGTCCGCCGGGCACACATTCTGCTGAAGTCCGACTGTAGCGAGTTTGGGCCTAACTGGACATACCGGGCCATCCAGGAGGCTTTCGAGGTCTCCTCACCAACAATCACAGCCGTACGCAGAGCCTATGTGGAGGGCGGTTTGGAGGCAGCCCTCAACCGCAAACCACCGGATAGAGAGTATGTTCGTCGGCTGGATGGTGAGGGAGAGGCTCGCCTGCTCGCATTGGCCTGTAGTGATCCACCGGAAGGGTATAAGCGTTGGACGCTGCGGCTCTTGCGAGATAGGCTGATCGAATTGGGTTATGTGGATCATATCTCTCACGAGACCGTCCGCAACACGCTCAAAAAAACGAAACCAAGCCCTGGCTGAAAAAACAGTGGTGCATTCCTCCCAAAGCCAATGCCGAATTTGTAGCCCGCATGGAGGACGTGCTTGAGGTCTACACCCAGCCGTATGACCCGCAACGGCCACTGATTTGTATGGATGAAACCAACAAGCAGTTGCTGGCCCATAAGCAAGACCCGCTGCCTGCAGCACCCGGTAAGACCAGCTGCATCGATTACGAATATGAGCGCCGAGGAGCAGCTAACCTGTTTATGTTCTTTGAGCCTCTGGCCGGGAAACGCCTGGTCAAGGTCACCGAGCGGCGGACGCGGATAGATTGGGCCAAAGCAATGCGGGAACTGGCCGATGTGCATTATCCCGGTGCAGAGAAGATCGTGGTTGTCCTGGATAACCTGAACACCCATAGCCCGGCCTCATTCTATGAAGCCTTCGAACCCCAGGAAGCCCGCAGATTGGCCAAACGGTTTGAGTTCCACTACACACCCAAGCCTTGCCCTGAGCAAAGCCGAAGGGATGGCAGTCGGCTTAATGTGGCCGAAGTCGAACTCAGCGTTTTGAGTGGGCAGTGCCTCGACCGGCGGATTCCAGACAAGGAGATGTTGGAAAGAGTGGTCCATGCCTGGCAAGAAGAACGTAATGCTTCAGTTGTCAAGGTTCACTGGCGGTTCACCACTGCAGATGCGCGGATAAAACTCAAACGCCTTTATCCTAAGTTACACGATTGACAGACTACTAATTACCTGCTTCGCCCGTTCACACAAGCGGCTAAGGAGGGAACTTCGGTCGGGTTCTGCCTGGCGGGGGTTTAAGCCTGTGCCGCGCGCCTCTCTGTTGGTTTCTGCCGACGTACTTTTTTCCGCCACAGCCTTTGGGGTTGGTCTTCGATTGTTGGGCTAATTATCTGCGTTTTGGCTGGCATTCATGTCAAGCCCCAACCGGAAGCGCATAAGGCATTTCAAAAGTCTGAGAATATGCAACTCGCTGCACGCCAGGAACGAGCAGTACACGGGTTTTCGCGGATTGCACGGATGATTTCCACGCGACAGGCCACCTTGAAATCCGCTCAATCCGTGCGCATCCGTGTACGAAACGCCTTCGTGCCGTTTCTTCGTTGGATTTTTGAAAATCCCTGGGAAGCGCACAGCGCTTGGGGTTACTGCGTTGTTTTCATGGCTGCACGCTGAACACATGAACCACCGATTTGTACTCGTCGGCCAGCCGTTCGATGATGAACAGATAGCCGCGCTCTCGATCGAATGCCGCCGCTGCGATCAGATCGCGACGGTACTCCTCTGGCCGGACTTGGGAATCGAACAGGTACTCATTCAGCGCCAGCGTGGAGTAAGGTTGTGGCTCCCAGCTTTGCATTTCGCCGCGCGCCACTGCCACGAGATCGGCAGGGTTGTAGAAGATAATTTGCGCCTGATAGTCTTCAGCCCAATAGCCGCGGTCGTCGTAAGGCCATTCTGGCGGATCGGGACAGGTTGGCGGGTTTTGTTCGGCACAATCGTAGGGCCAGACCACGCCGTTGGCAAAGCCGTACCACGATTCGCCCAGCGCTTTGGTGCCCACAAAGATCACCGCTGATTTTTCCCCGGTTGTCAACCATTCCCCGCCCTCCCAGTGATCGGCATCGCTGTATCCTTGCATTTGCATGTTTTCATCGAAGGCGATTTCCATTTGCCCTGCCTGTTGAACGCCGTAGAGCAGCAACGGTTGGACCGCCGTCAGCGTTGCGCCTGCTGCGGGGGGATCGCCATCCAGCCAGGGAGCACAGGCAAACAATGCTGGCCCGCCGCCGCTCCACGGGCCCTCGCGCGCCCTGCCGCTCGCCAGCCGGTAACCGCCCAGCGCGTCCGCCCAGGGCTGGGGAATCTCAAAGAGGTAATCGTTGGTGATGTATGGCGTGTAGCCGTCAAACGTCCACATACCGGCAGGGTGGGGGGCGGCCAGGCTGAGTTCGCTCCAGCCGTGGGATGGGTCGCCAAATTCCTGAAAGTGCCAGCCAAAGGAGAAATACAGTTTGGCGGCCTCCTGCCCCTCCTGCGGCGGCAAATGCGCCAGCCCGGCGCGGGGCAAATCCACCGCCTGGGGGTCGAAAATCCCGCCGCTGATATCTTGAAAAGGCTGGAGCGTTTTGGCGGTGTTCAAATCATCCAGGTTGTTGGAGAGCACAGGAACAGGGATGTCGATCTCGGAGACGAGCAGCTGATGGTCGTGCCCAAACCCGAAAAGCGAACCGGGGAAGCCATCCGCTGCGCCGTTTGGATCGCCTTGCGGATTGTAGGTTAACCCCTGCCCGCTGTACTCCCAGTTTGAGCCGCCGGAGGCCTCGGGCAGCCGGAAAGCGCCGAGGTAGGTGATATCTTCCGGTTGGATGAGGCCGGCGGGGAGCTCCTCGGGCGGTGGAGAGGCGACTTTTTCCGGTGGACTTGGAGCCGGCGAGTTGCCCGC
>NZ_JBTUJH010000096.1:0-12460 GCF_058343375.1 Alterinioella sp. | reverse complement strand
ATAGCCTGAGTTTGCGATCTCGACGGTATCCCAGGCCTCCATATCGGCAATTGTTTGCGTGCCGCCATCGTTGGTGTCAAAGACGAAGAAATCAGCGCCGATGCCGCCAAAGAGGATATTATCTCCGGATCCGCCACTCAGCCGATCACCGCCCTGGCTGCGCATCCATGTCTCCAACGGATCGGCGCTGTTGATGCGGAACTCAAGGCTCTGGGCAAAGCCGCGCACGACCTGTTCGCGGGTCAGGGCCCCATTGTCGAGTTGACCCACCCAGCTCGACAGCCCGCCCGCATCCGGGGCGCGGTTCAGCACGTTGTTATACAGCAGGGTGACGAATTCCGCGTTGGTGGTGGCACCATAGGTGGATTGGAACTCGGTCGAGTTGACGAAGCCCGAAATCACCGAGAGGTAATCGGTGCCGCCCGCCAGCGCCTCGGTCCAGTTGTCGAAGCCGCCTGGATCGGGAGCGCGGTCCAGCGTCGCCTGATAGAGCCGATAGACATCGTCGGACCAGCCGGCCTGATAGCCGGCGCGGCTGAAATTCAGGGCCTCTGCCTCGGTATTGGTGCGGAATTCCTGGCTTTCGGAGAACCCCGTGACCACTTCGGCGCGGGTCAGGGCCCCGCTGTCGAGCTGCCCGACCCAACCCGCCAGCCCGCCCGCATCCGGGGCGCGATTCAGCACGTTGTTATACAGCAGGGTGACGAATTCGGTGTTGGTGGTGGCACCATAGGTGGTCTGAAACTCGGACGAATTGACAAAACCATTGGCGACCTGTTGCAGGGTCATTGCGTTGCTCAGCAGCTGTGCGGTCCAATCGCTATGCCCGGCGGCATCCGGCGCGCGGTCCAGCGTCGCCTGATAAAGCCGGTAAACCTGCGCCGCGACCGGATCAAAGCTGCTGTCGACGGCCTCGCCATGCAGGAAATCATTGCCCCCGCCGCCATCCAACGTATCAGCACCGTCACCGCCAAATAAACTGTCAGATCCACCCCGCCCCAGAAGTGTATTCGCCGCGCCATCGCCAGTGAGCGTATCGGCACCGTTGCTGCCGATAAAGCTGGTCATGGCCGTGGTCGATCCCACCGGAACGCGGGACAGGTTGATCAGGCCCGGGTGCAGGATCTGCGCTTCGGTCAGCGGCAGGCCATCGAAAGAATGAATCCGCAGCTCTTCATTGCTGAAAAGCAAGCGGGCACCATCACTGGTCTGTTCAAATATGATCTGCCCGATATTGCGCAGCATGGCCCAGGCCGACAGGTCGATGCTGTCCTCGGCCGGGTTGAAATCCATGATCCGATCATAGTCTCCATCGGCGCTGAGGACAAAGATGTCGCGCCCACCGCCGCCCTCCAGGCGATCACGCCCGGCCCCATCCATGATGATGTCATCGCCGCCGCGCCCGCGTAGAAAATCATCGCCTGCCCCGCCTGACAGAATTTCGCCTCGCCCGGTGCCGGGCATCAGATCATTGCCCGATGTGCCAATGAGAGTGTCCCCGAGGGGGCCGGGATCGAAGGCGAGTTGGGTAATGCCGGGCTCTGTTTCACTACCAACAAAAATCTGGATCAGCCCATCTTGCGCAATTGCGGCCACCGAGGAGACATTGTCGAGGGTCATGTCAAAATTATCGGTCAGCGTGGCCATGTGCAGTAAGGTGCCGCCGGGCAGGAGCGCAAAGACCGATACCCCATCATCCGCGCCGCCCACCACGACAAAGACCTGATCGCCAAGGCTGACCACATCAAGGCTGACCACCGATTGGAACCGGGTGTTCAGATCATCCAGCACCTGATCGGTGGCGCTAAGACCGCCATTGTCATCAAGGCGCAGAACGCTGAGCGATGAGCTGCCCTGCGCAACCACGATGACATATATTTCGCCCTGCAGGCTGATTTGTTCCAGTGCGCTGATTCCGGCCACGCCAAGCCCCTGCGCCGCCCCGATCGTGCTGCGCTGGCTGAGGCTGCCATCATTATTGACCATATAGCTGGTCACTTGGGTGCCATCGTCTGACACTGCCAGAAGGTAGTTTCCGGATCCGGCCTCGACCGCCAGCAACCGGGAGGCCCCGCCAGGCAGGGCGGCGGCGTTCAGGGCCTGCACCTGCCCGTTGGCATCCTGGCGAAACGACATCACCGCGCCGGAATCGGCGGTGGCATAAAGATAGGTGCCGCCCGCGGTTTGGGTCTGCACTATGGTATTGGCCTCGCCCCCGGTGGCGGCCAGGCCCATGGTGGAACCGCTCGACAGCGTCCCGTTGGCATTGATGCGGTAGGTTGTCGGGTCGGGATTGGTCGGGCCCATGGCAACGGCATGCAGGACGCCGCCAATATCGATCAGCTCCAGCGCGGTTGTGTCATCGCCGAGGCTTTGCTGATCCACGCGGGTCGCGGATCCGGAAGCGGCGACATTGAAAACAGAGATGCTATCGCCTGACCGGCTGGTGGCATAAAGCATCGCGTCGCCTTGCGCATTCCATCCGACATCCAGATCGGTCACATTTGTGGTCACGCCTGTGGCAGAGTCCGACAGCGTCGTAACGTAAGAAAACTGAACCACCCCCGGCCCCTTTCGCGACACGCCCCCACGTGTAGGATCAGGGATGACGGATGAAGCAGGAGGCATCTTCACGGTTTTGTGGCAGGGGTTTGGCGTTTAAGAAGATTTGTGCAGATCGGGTGGGAAGACAAAGCAATGACTGAGACGGTTCTTTTGACCGGTGGGGCCGGATATATTGGCTCGCACACTTATGTGGCGTTGGTTCAAGCCGGGCATTCGGTTCTGATTTTAGACGATTTTTCCAATTCCAGCCCGAATGTGCCGGACCGGCTGGCAGAGATCACAGACGCGCCCGTGCGCTCTATTCGCGGCAGTGTTCTGGACCGGGGTCTGTTGGACCGGATCTTTTCCGAAACCAAAATTGATGCGGTTATCCATTTTGCGGCGCGCAAGGCCGTCGGCGAAAGCATGGTCCGCCCGCTGGATTATTTTGAGACCAATATCGGCGGGCTGACAGCTGTGTTGCAAGCGATGGAGGCCGCAGGCTGTCACCGATTGGTCTTTTCCTCCTCGGCCACCGTCTACGGCATCCCTGATGAGACGCCCACGCCCGAGACCGCGCCGCGCCGCGCGATGAACCCCTATGGCTGGACCAAGATCACCGGCGAGGAGATGCTGGAACAGCTTGCCGCATCAGATCCGGCCTGGGCCTTTGGTATCCTGCGCTACTTCAACCCGGCAGGCGCACATGAAAGCGGGCTGATCGGTGAGGATCCCTCGGACACGCCCAACAACCTGATGCCCTATATTGCAAAAGTGGCGGCGGGAGAGATGTCGACCCTGCAGGTCTTTGGCGATGATTACCCGACCCCGGATGGCACCGGGGTGCGCGACTATATCCATGTTGAGGATCTGGCCCACGGGCATGTCCTGTCCCTGCAACATCTGCTGGAAACCGGCCAGGGCCATTTGGTCAATCTGGGCACCGGGCAGGGCTATTCGGTGCTGGAGATGCTGGCCGCCTACGCGGCAGCCTCGGGACGCGCCTTGCCGCATGAGATTGTTGCGCGGCGCCCGGGCGATGTGCCGATCTATTGCGCCCGGGTCGAGCGTGCGGCGGAAATTCTGGGGTTCCGGACCCGGAAAACCCTGGCGGATATGTGCCGCAGCAGTTGGCAATGGACGTCAAATCAGACAAAGAGCGGGACAATCGGCCCATAGACAGCCCGGCCGCAAGGCTTGCGCGGTCCGCTCGGCAGGGATGCCACAGGGCGGATCGGGTCAAAGGAAGTAAGAAGGATATCCGAATTGCCCCCCAAATTTGGCACAAGCGGGTTGCGCGGCCTTGTCGTGGAGATGACACCCGCGTTGATCGCGGACCATGTTTCGGCGTTTCTGGCCGCCTTTCCCGAGATTAGGGATCTCTATGTCGGGCGTGACTTGCGACCGTCCTCACCGATGATTGCCGAAACGGTTGCAGCGGCGGCACTGGGTGTCGGCGTGAATGTGGTCGATTGCGGGGCCCTGCCGACACCTGCGTTGGCGCTGGCCTCGATGGCGGCGGGCGGTGGGGCCATCATGGTCACCGGCAGCCATATCCCCGCCGATCGCAACGGGTTGAAATTCTATACGCCGCGTGGCGAGATATCGAAACCCGATGAGGCCGCCATTCTGGCGCATCTGGGCAGGGGCACAGCGAAAGGGCCGGGGACTGCCGCCAAGCGTAGCGACCCGGATGCCGGGGCCCGTTTCGTTGCGCGTTATGTGTCGGCTTTCGGGCCCGCGGCGTTGAAGGGCTTGCGGATCGGAAACTACGCTCACAGCTCGGTCGGCCGCGATCTGCTGGCGGAAACCCTGACAGCGCTTGGTGCCGATGTGGTGGAACTGGCCCGATCGGAAACGTTCATTCCCGTCGATACCGAGGCGGTTGATGCAGACACCCGCGCCCAGGTCAGGGCCTGGGTGGCAGAAGATCGGCTGGATGGCGTGGTCTCCACCGATGGCGATGCGGACCGACCGATGCTGGCCGATGAAACCGGCACGATCATTCCGGGCGACCTTTTGGGACAGATCACTTCGGTTGCGATGGGAGCTGAGGTGGTGGTGACGCCGGTTTCCTCCAATTCGGGTGCCGAGGCCGGCGGGCGGTTTGCGCGTGTCATCCGCACCAAGATCGGATCCCCTCATGTCATTGCCGGGATGGAAACGGCGGGCGGCAAGGTTGCAGGCTATGAGGCCAATGGCGGCTATCTTCTGGGCTTCACCGCGCAAGGCCCGGCAGGTCCTATCGCGCCGCTCTGGACACGGGACTGTTTTCTGCCGCTGATTGTGCCATTGATGCAGGCGCAAGGCAGCAGCCTGAGCGCGCTGGCAGCGGCAGAGCCCGGCGGCGTGACCCGCACCGAACGCTTGACCGAGATCCCAACTGAGATGTCGGCGATCTTGACCGGTGCCTTGCGGGATACCCCTGAAGCGCGCGTCGAATTTGTCGGCCATTTGGGTGAGACCCTGTCTGCGACCGATCTGGCCGACGGGGTGCGGATGACAACCGCAACGGGCAGCGTTGTGCATATCAGGCCGTCGGGCAATGCTCCGGAATTACGGCTCTATGTCGAGGCGGTCACAGCGGCCGAGGCCGCAGCGCTTCTGGATGGCGGCCTGGCAATCCTTCGCCGGAAGATCGACCAAATCAGAGGGGCCGCAAAATAACAGATTGCGACCCCAAGAACCCCTAGACTATCAGATGATCCAACACATGCGCGTGCAGGCTGAAGAAGTTTTTGAAGGAAGATGATCATGAAAAAAGCATTTGTTACCGGCATTACCGGTCAGGACGGTGCCTACCTTGCCAAGCTGCTGTTGGAAAAAGGCTATGAGGTCCATGGCGGGGTGCGCCGGACCTCGCAGTCCGAAACCGTTCGGTTGGAAAAAGTGGGTGCCCTGAAAGACGTGCAGCTGCATGAATTTGATCTCAGTGAGATGAACAATATCTTCCGCCTGATCCGTGACAATCCGGTCGATGAGTTTTATAATCTGGCCGCGCTAAGCTTTGTCGGATCGTCCTGGGATCAACCGATCTATGCGGCTGATGTGAACGGTGTGGGGGTTGTGCGTATTCTTGACACCTTGCGCACGCTGGCCCCTGAAACCCGCTTTTATCAGGCCTCCACGTCCGAGATGTTCGGCCTGGTGCAGGCGGTTCCGCAGTCCGAAGAAACTCCGTTTTACCCGCGTTCACCTTACGGGGTGGCCAAGGTTTATGGCCATTACATCACCACCAATTACCGAGAGAGCTTTGGCATGCATGCCTCCTCGGGGATTCTCTTCAATCACGAAAGCCCGTTGCGTGGCAAGGAATTCGTGACCCGCAAGATCACGATGGCGCTGGCCAAAATTGCGCGGGGCGGAACCGACCCCGTGGCGCTTGGCAATATGGATGCGCAGCGCGATTGGGGATTTGCCGGCGATTATGTCGAAGGCATGTGGCGAATGCTGCAACAAGATGAGGGCGACAATTACGTGCTGGCCACCGGCGTCACCACCACGATCCGGGATTTTGTAACCGTTGCCGCCGAAGCGCTTGGAATGGATCTGGCCTGGGAGGGCGAAGGCGTGAATGAAACCGCGACCGACCGAAAAACCGGCAAGCGCGTTGTCGAGATAAACGAAAAGTTCTTCCGTCCGGCGGAGGTTGATCTGCTGATCGGCGACCCAAGCAAAGCGGAACAAAAACTGGGCTGGAAGGCCACGGTTCAGATTCGCGAGCTGGCGGAAATGATGGCAAAATCCGATTATGATGAACTTTCCTGAGGTATGAGGCCGAAGATGTTCAAAGGTTACCAACAACTGAAGTCGACGGTGCGCGGGGCCTTGGCACCTCATGCGCACCGCCTGCACTTAACCGGCCCCTACCGCGGCAATATCGATGGCTATACTGGCAATGAACTGCATGGTTGGGTAGCACATAGTGGCTCCAATGAGGGTGCCATCACCGTCGGACTGTTCGTTGCGGAAGGCCTGATGGAAACGACAGTGGCTAACATCTTTCGGGCCGATGTCCGTGATGCAGGTATCGGTGACGGGCAGTGCGGGTTTTCCTTTCCCATCGGTCAGGCCATCCTGACCGCAGCAGAAAAAAGCGGGGGTATGGTCTTTGTCCGTGTTCTGGATGGCAGCGATCACGAGATCGGCTCCTATGATCTGCCCTCTGCGTCGTCGGGAGGGCTAGAGGAAAACTCCCCTCACATGGACCAATGCCGCAAATTGCTGTTTGGTGATCTGGAGCTGCTGAACAAGATATTGAAAACCGCGCCCGAAAAAGTGTCTATGGATGACCGTGCTGACCTAGTCCGCCAGAAGACTTTCTTTTCAACCGAGACCGTCCTGCCGGCCGGTGCGGTTGATGATGGCGGTTTGAGCAAACTGCCCGCCTATCTGGAATACACCAAATTTCGCACCCGCAAGGAACGCGATTTTGACACGGACGGAAATCCCGATGACCGGGATCATTTCCTGAACTGGTATCTCACCACCTATGCGGTTGTGCGCAACGGGTTGCGGGTTCCGCTGACCCGCGACCTGATCGCGTATCTCAATGAACCTGTCGTGATGGGGGGGCAGAAATACAGCCTGAGCCGGGTCATGTGGTGGCGGCTTGTCCGTAATAAGAAACGGCTGGAAACCTTCGACCTGTCCGATCATGAATTTTTCACCAATACTGTCTATTGGTGGGCTGCAAACGAGGCCAAGGCCCTGTTTTGCGAAGATTGCCTGGTTCCCACCCGTTATGTGGACCTGCTGCGCGCGGTCCATGTAAGCCATAAGGATGAGGCCTTTCCGCTTTCTACCTTTATGGATCATTTCCTCCGCGAAAATCCACAGTTCCACTTCCTCAATGGGATGCGGGCCGAGGATAGACAGATCTTTACCCTGTGTCTGGTGATGATGGGGATCCGCCGGCCGGATCTGCTGCGCTATATCCCAAACCGGTCTTTGGTGAAGCTTTTCGACAAACCCGAAGGCCGCCCGTCGATCTTTGAAAGCTTTTACCAGTCGCTGGCACTGACCAAAACCGCGCCTTCGATCAATTTTGACCGCTTTGCCGCTGCCTTGCGCGATCAGGGTTATGATCTTTACAGCCACAACTTCCTGTCCGTGACCGAAGACGGTCACCGGCTGGAAGCCGCGACTCTGCCGCGTGTCACCAGTAAGGAGACAGTCGACGTCCAGTTAATCGGCCCTTTTGAAAAAGCCTCCGGGTTGGGGCAGGCCACGCGTCTGTCTGCGGGCATTCTTGAACAGACCGGGCTGAAGATGAATTGCGTCAATTTCGGCCTCGACAACCCCGCACCCGAAGGCTTCAGCAAGGTTGGCACCCTCGCTGATTATATGGATGCCAAGGTGAACCTCATCCACCTGAACGCAGAATCCATCCCGCTGGCCTTTGCCTATGGGCCGGATGTGTTCTCAAACTCTTACAATATCGGCTATTTCTACTGGGAATTGAATAGCCCTGCCTTGTGTCATTATCTCGGAATGGGGCTTTTGGATGAGATCTGGGTCTCGACCGAATACGGGGTCAATATCTACCAGCCGGACACCGACAAACCGGTCACCAATGTGGGCATGTGCTATGAAGATCTGGACGAGATCGACCATACTGCGGCGCGCGCCTTCATCAATCAGCGGTTCCGCCTTGCGGGCGACGAGTTCCTGTTCCTAGTGGCCTTCGATTCCTATTCCTTTATCCAGCGCAAGAACCCGATCGGTGTCTTGCAGGCCTTCCAGAAGGCCTTCGAGGGTGTCGAGGATGTCCGCCTGATCATCAAGACCCAAAACAGGGACAATGTGTCCGACCCAGTGCAGGCGCGGATGTGGAGCCGGATCGATGCAATACTAGCCCGCGACGCGCGTATCATGGTGATGAATGAAACCCTGACCTATGAAGCACTTTTACAGCTCAAGGCTGCCTCGGATTGCTACATCTCGTTGCATAAGTCGGAGGGGTGGGGCTTTGGCATGATCGAGGCGATGAACCTAAAGGTTCCGGTCGTCTGCACCGCTTATTCCGGGAACATGGAATTCTGTTCCGAGGACACCGCTTGGCTAGTTGATTACGAGGAAGCGACGCTCGGCCCGGATGACTACATTTTTGTACGCAAAGGGCAGAAATGGGCCGAACCGGATGTGGCGGATGCAGCCGCCAAGCTGCACACGGTCTATTCAGATCCCGCCGCGCGCATTGCCAAGGCCGAAGCTGCGTTCCGGAATGTCCGCGCGAACTTCTCAGCCAAGGCGATTTCGAAGCGCTACACCGCGCGGATAAATGAAATACTGAAAACCATCGAACAGATTTGAAAGACCATTCATGCAGTTTGGTAACGCACAAAAAATACAGCGCGCATTGTTTTGTTATTATTGCGAATTCGACGCAGAGGGTTTGATCGCGGCCTTTCATGTCCCCGACCAGCAGCCGGAAGAGGGCATCATCAAGAACTTCCTGTCTGCGAAAATTCGACCATCGGTGTTCCCATCGCTTCTGGAGGCACGGGCCGGGTCCGTCGAAGCCAAGCCCCATCCAGGCAATTGGCATGCCGATATCGCCGAATGGGCCTCGGCGCTCTATGCTGTGAGCCATGCTAGGGATACGTTCCGCATCGTTGAACTGGGCTGTGGCTGGGGCTGCTGGCTGATCAATACCGGCGTGGCCGCCCGCGCGCGCGGGCTGAAGGTGGATCTGGTTGGAATCGAAGGCGATGCCAACCACCTTCGGAACGCCGAACAGGCCCTGACACTGAACGGCTTTACCAGCGGCGAATTCACCCTCTGCCACGGAATTGCCGCCCCACATCCGGGCAAGGCGATCTTTCCTAGGCCCGAAGCAGGCAGTGCTGCATGGGGGGGCGAGGCGATCTTCTTTCCTGATGACAAGACGCTTGCCGCCGCCAAACAGGACCAAAATGTGCAGATCCTTGATTGTCACCCGCTAGATTCTCTCAGCAAGGGCGCGATTATAGATCTTCTGCATATCGACATTCAGGGCGCAGAAGTCGATTTTGTAGAGGGCAATTTTACGTGTATGCAAAGCCATGTGCGCCGGGTTCTGATAGGCACTCACAGCCGCACGATTGAAGGGCAGTTGGAAAAGATCTTCCTTGATGCGGGCTGGCAGATGGAAATGGACCGCCCCGCAATCGCGCCTCTGCAAAACGGACGGCCGGTCATTGCCATAGACGGGGTTCAGATGTGGGCTAACCCGGAGTTAATCTGACAGGATAATTTTTAAGAACTGCGCGCGTTGGGGGTATCCGCCTCTCAACGTTGGTGTTGGAAAGGAACAAACAAATGGCCCATCAAGGCGTCAGTAGGGCAATCATCGACGATGCGTATCGAATGCTTCTGGGCCGCCCTTCGCATGCAGTAGCAGATTTGCATTTCGAAGATATAGGCGCTCTCATTTCTACCCTTTTGAGATCAGAAGAATTTAAGGCATCATTGCAGTCGCGCAAAAATGCGCTGGTTTGGCCTGAAGCTCAGTATTTTTTCTCCCGTGACAAGAAGATAGTATATTGTCCAATTGGTAAGAACGCCTGTACATTCTTCAAGCAGGCCATGGTAAAGTTAGCGGAGCATCAGTATCAGGAATTTATCCTTCACAACGTTCATATGCTGACGGATCACGTCAGTACCGGGATGCAACTTTCTGATTACGATATGGACGATGTCGAAACGGTTCTTTCAGATCCGAATCATTTTAAATTCGCGATCCTGCGCGATCCTGCACAGCGCCTGTTGAGCGCTTATATCGAAAAATTTGTAAAGAACCGACAAGCGCATGAGAATATCATCTATCATACCTCTCCGGTGATCCGCGATGTGCAGGCGAAGGAAGGGCTGGGAACCCCCGACTACTTCCTCGGAATATCCTTCCGTAGCCTTGTTGAATACATCGTGCAGCAACCAGAAGAAAACCTCGATCCACATTGGCGTCCACAATATCTTTATATTGGCAATTACGAGTGGTCGAACCTCTATACTTTCGATATGTTACCGCAAGCCGTTGCGGATCTGGAACGGATGTCCGGAATGAATCTTAGTGCGCCACCGGTCAACAAATCTGGTAGCGGGATCGGAATCCCTCATTCTGGTGCTGATCAACTTCTGCCCTGCGAGCTAGATAAGCTTCCTATGATCGCCAAGGAGTCGTTTCTCACGCCAGAAATCAGCACACTGTTGAATGATTACTACGCAAAAGATTACGATATAATTCAAAATATTAGCTGAGGGCACATATAATATGATCACCCCCATTCTCCTCTGTGGCGGCGCGGGCACGCGCCTTTGGCCCCTATCCCGCAAAAGTTTCCCCAAGCAATTTACCGACATCATTGGCAACGAAAGTCTGTTTCAGGCTTCGGCGTTGCGCTTTTCAGGGCCTGGTTTTGCAGACCCCATTCTGGTGACTGGCAATGATTTCCGCTTTATCGTCTCGGAACAGTTGGAAGAAATCGGCGTGCCTGCTGCGGGCATCCTGATCGAGCCGGACGGGCGCAACACTGCGCCCGCGGCGATTGCGGCCGCCCTTTTCGTCGCCCGCGAGAATCCAGATGCGCTGATCCTGCTGGTGCCGTCGGATCACGCTGTCGACAATCCACAGGCCTTCCGCGACGCGGTGGCGCTGGCCGAACCCGCCGCCGCCGCGGGCCAGATCGTGACCTTTGGCATTGCACCTGCACGGGCCGAAACCGGTTATGGCTGGCTGGAGACCGGCATGGCCACACATGAGGGCGTGCATACCCTGGCCCGGTTCATCGAAAAACCCGATGCGGCGCGCGCCGAAAAACTATTCGCCGATAAGCGGTATTTGTGGAATGCGGGCGTGTTCCTGGCCTCGGCCTCGGCCCTGATCGCGGCCTTCCGCACCCATGCCCCTGATATCTACACCGCCGTTGAAGCCGCCCTTGAGGCCGGCGTTAGTGATCTTGGTTTCACCCGAATTGATCCGAACCTCTGGGCCAAGGTGCGCGAGGAATCGATTGATTATGCGGTGATGGAAAAGGCGGACAATGTCAGCGTGGTAAGATTTGAAGGGCATTGGACGGATCTGGGCAGTTGGGAATCCGTCTGGCAGGAATCCGATAAGGATGATGCAGGCAATGCGCTGTCCGAGAATGCCACTGCCTTCAACTGCGAAGGCACACTTTTGCGCTCTGAGAACAGCGGCATTGAGTTGGTCGGGATCGGCCTGAAGAACGTGGTCGCCATAGCGATGAATGACGCGGTGATGGTCGCAGATCTGTCCGACAGCCAGAACGTCAAGAAAGTGGTAAAAGCGCTCAAAGAAAGAGGTGCCAAACAGGCGGTGCAACTGCCCGTAGATTACCGCCCCTGGGGCTGGTATGAGACGCTGATTTCGGCTGATCGGTTCCAGGTCAAGCGCATCCATGTGCATCCCGGTGCCGCCCTGTCGCTGCAAAGCCATGTGCATCGCTCGGAGCATTGGATCGTTGTGGCAGGCACTGCGAAGGTCACCGTGGATGATGAGGTCAAGTTGCTGACCGAAAACCAATCGGTCTATATTCCACTTGGGGCTGTGCATCGCATGGAAAACCCCGGCAAGGTGCCGATGGTGTTGATCGAGGTGCAAACCGGCAGCTATCTGGGGGAGGATGACATTGTGCGCTATGAGGATATCTACGCGCGCGCCTGAGTGGCGATCTGAAAGCACGCAAAGCTGGTGAGAGTTGCTATGAGGTGGCTCGGGGAAATTGAACGTTTGAGTATCCACTCCTAGGTTCCAACCCCCCGTCTTCCAGACGGGTGATCCTGCCCCCGTTTCACCGGACACCTAAGCGGTTTCGGTTTGGGCCCTTCGGAACTCGCGGGGCGAGCGCCATTTGAGGGCCGAGTGCGGGTGGTTTTCGTTATAGTCTTCGATCCAGCCTCCGATCAACTTGAG
>NZ_JBTUJH010000095.1:0-20333 GCF_058343375.1 Alterinioella sp. | reverse complement strand
CCGGTCGACAGGTCCAGCCAGCCAGCGCGCGCGCCGCCATAGCGGGCAATCGCTGCATCAATGCCGCCGCCATGATCCAAAACCATCAAAAAGGCTCCTCCGTCCGCATCAGAACGGTAAAAGCCGATTTTCAACCCGCCTGCAATGGCTCGCGGCCATGCGGGGCGGTCCAGTCGATCACCGGGTTGATCGGGATGATCCGGTGCGGATTGATGCTGTCATGGCTGTAGTGATAATGCCGCACGATATGGTCAAAATGCACCGTGCCCGCGACGCCGGGCCATTGATACAGTTCGCGCGCATAGGCCCAGAGGTTGGGATAATCGATCAGCCGCGCCCGGTTGCATTTGAAATGCAGGTGATAGACCGCGTCAAACCGGGCCAAAGTGGTGAACAGCCGCCAATCGGCCTCGGTTATGCGGCTGCCGGTCAGATAGCGGTTTTCAGACAGGATGCCCTCGACCCAATCCAGCGCATCAAACAGCGCCGTCACCGCCTTGTCATAGGCCGCTTGCGTGGTCGCGAAACCCGCCTTGTAGACGCCGTTATTGATGTCGGAATAGACCCGTGCGTTGATCTCCTCGATCCGGGGCCGCAGATCTTCGGGGTAGAAATCCTGGGCATCGCCGGTGAGGCCATCAAAGGCCGAATTGAACATGCGGATGATCTCGGCGCTTTCATTCGACACGATGGTGCCGGTCTGCTTGTCCCACAGAACCGGCACCGTGACCCGGGTGGTGACCTCGGGGTCAGATTTGATATAGATATCGCGCAGAAACCGTGATCCGAACAGGCGGTCACCGGTTGCGCCGGGGAAATCCTCATCGAAGGTCCAGCCATCGGCCAGCATGTCGGGATGCACCACGGATAGGCCGATATGATCCTGCAACCGCTTCAGGGCGCGGAAAATCATCACCCGGTTGGCCCAGGGGCAGGCATGGCTGACAAACAGGTGATAGCGCCCAGCTGCCGCGTCAAAGCCGCCGATGCCGCTTGGCCCGGCGCGGCCATCGGGCGTTATCCAGTTGCGAAACTGTGCCGCCTGACGTTTGAAAGATCCGCCGGAGGATCTGGTGTCATACCATTGATCGTGCCAGATGCCATTTTGCAGAAACCCCATGTCGCGCCCCTCATGCATTGCTGCGTCATAGATAGGCGGTGCAGCAGAGCAGAGAAACCCATTGATGCGCAGAGGCCCCGCGCGCAGATGCACAATCAGGCCGCGTCACGCCGTCGGGCGCGGAAACTTTCGGCCTTGGCCCGGTTGCCGCAGCGCGACATCGAACACCAGCGCCGCCCGACGCCGCGGCCCTGATCCAGAAACAGATGCGTGCAGCGGCGGCATTCGCGCAGCCGCGAAAACCGGTCGGACCTGAGCAGATCCTCCATCGACAGCACCACCAGATCATGCGGCCGGGCCAAAGGTCCGGGCCGTGTCATCAGCCCCTCGGGCGTGATCTGCAGATCAGCCTCGGCCATCACTGATTTCAACGCCGTCGCCAATGTCAGACCATCCTCGCGCGTCGGATTGCGCCCTGCGGCAAGCGCAGAAAACGCGGGCCAGGCGGCTTCGCGCAGGCGCAGCATGGCCTGCAACTGGCTGTCATTGATGTCCGACCGGATGGGCAGGCCCGCCGCGGTCAGCAAGGCCTGCAATTCCGCCGCATCGGAAAAACTGTTCTGCGCGCGTGATTTGCCGTCATCGGCCACCGTGTTCAGGAAACAGAGAAACGGATGCCCGGCACCCGGCTCAGTGCGCAAAGCCGTTTTTGTCATCGAAAACCTGCCCTCGGTCTTTTTTCATATATTTGTAACCATCGTGGCGCAGCATGGGTGGCAAGTAAAGCAGGCGGGCATGGCGATCGGCAGCAGTTTGCCCATTTCGGCCACTGTGGCGATTATGCGACGTGCTGCAACGCGGCGGTGGGGTATGCGTTGACCGAATCCCTATCGCCCTCATCTATCTCTTTACCGATTGCACAAGGAAACCCGATGTCCGACTTTCTGCCCAAAGAGGTGCTGGAGGGGCTGCATGCAGCCCGCCGCAAGGCTGAACGCAAGCGCAGCCGCCGGTCGGTGCATATCGGCGATGATGTGTTCCCGATTCTGAGTTTCGCCGAGGAAGGCTTTGCGCTGGATGTCGAACATGCGCCGCAATTGCGCGGGCTGGTCGATATTTTCGAGGGGCCGAAACACCTGTATCAGGCGCTGATCGTGGCCTCCGAGCGCGAGGGTGACATGATGCGTTATGAATTCAAGCGCAACACCGTCGCCACCGATCGGCCAGCGTTGGATTTCTATCAGGAACATGAGGTGCCAATCGCGCTTCTGGACAGTTCCGAAGCCTGAAAGGGGCCTTTGCCAATTTGTTGTTGTGCGGGTTGGCGGACATAAGCGCGCCGCAACAAAGCATGGGCTGATCGCGGATTATGGTGCCGCAAAAACGGGGGCCCTGACATGGGGCAGGGCGGTCTCTTTTGCGCAACCAGTCGCGGGATTCTCAGGGCATTGATCCGGGGCGCGCTGCCCGGCTATGATCCGCCGATGCCGGGAATATTTCAGAGAAAATCACACCGCCGCCGCTGCTGCGTGCCGCCAATCCGGTGTCGGAGTTTCGCATGATGTCTGCCGCCATGGTCGAAACCCAGATACCGCCCCGCCGGGGTTTCGCGCGGATGGCACCATGATCTCGGTCACCCGCGACACGTTCCGATTGGCCGAGGTCTTTACCATCGCGCGCGGCAGCCGGACCGAGGCGCAGGTGCTGACGGTGCGCGCCTTTGCCGGCGGTGCCATGGGATGGGCCGAATGCGTGCCCTATGCGCGCTATGGCGAAACCCTGGACAGCGTTACCGCCCAGATCGAAACCCTGCCCGAGGGCATCACGCGCCAGGATCTGCAAGACGCGTTGCCGGCCGGGGCCGCCCGCAACGCGGTTGATTGCGCCTTGTGGGATCTGGCGGCGAAACGCAGCGGCACTCCGGTCTGGCAATTGGCCGGTCAGCCTCGGCCCCGACCCCAGGTCACAGCCTTTACGCTTTCGCTCGACAGCCCTGAAAACATGGAGAAATCCGCCGCGAAACAGGCCCATCGCCCGCTGTTGAAAATCAAGCTGGGAAGGCCCGATGACATGGCCCGGCTGGAGGCGGTGCGGCGTGGTGCGCCGGCCGCCAGGATCATCGTGGACGCCAATGAGGGCTGGACGGCGGAGGTTTATTCCGATCTGGCCCCGCATCTGCTGCGTCTTGGCGTGGCGATGGTGGAACAGCCGCTGGCCGCCGGGCAGGACGGGCTGCTGGCCGAGATCGCGCGGCCCCTGCCGGTTTGTGCCGATGAAAGCTGCCATGACCGCGCCAGCCTGGCCGATCTGGCGGGCAGATACGACATGGTGAACATCAAGCTGGACAAGACCGGCGGGTTGACCGAGGCGCTGGCCTTGCGCGATGCGGCGCGGGCGCATGGCTTTGGCGTCATGGTGGGCTGCATGGTGGGATCATCGCTGGCGATGGCCCCGGCGGTTCTGGTGGCGCAGGGGGCCGAGATCACCGATCTGGACGGGCCGCTTTTATTGGCCGAGGATCGCGCGGTGGCGCTGAGCTATGACGCGGCGGGGGTGCATCCGGCTCCGGCGGAATTATGGGGGTGAACTGCCGGTGGTTACGGCCTAACGCACTGATTTCATAAGCAGATCAGCGGCGGATTCAATCTCGATCAGCGGCAGGTGGCCCTGGCAGAACTGATCGAGATAGCCAAACAGACCGGCCGCAATCAGCCGCGAAAGGCGGTCGGCATCGGGGTGATTTTCGGCCCGCAGCTGGGCCCGGATTTCGGCCTCTGCGATGGTTCGGATCAGCGGCACCTCGCGCGCCAGCGCGAGCAGAAGACGCGCCTGTTTCGGGTCATTGCGGGCCAGCGTCAGGACGTGGCCAAGGCAGGTGCGCAGCCGCCTGTAGCCTTGCGGAAGGTCATCAAATCCGGTCACGAAAACCGCCGCAGCCAACTGTGATGCGCCATCGGTGATACTGGCCAGAACCGATGCGACATCAGGAAAATAGCGGTAGAACACGGTGCGCTTGATATCGGCGGCGGCGCAGATCGTCTGCACCGATATGGCGGCGCGGCCATCGCGGGCAAACACCGTTTCAGCGGCACCCAGAATGCGGGCGCGGGTCCGGTTGCCCTTGGCGGTGAAATCTTTGTCTTGGGGCTGGGACATGGTGATAAATGACATAGCTGTCATTTATAAATGACGCAAGTGTCACTTTTTAATGACGCAAGTGTCACTTTTATGGCCGGGCCCGGGCTTGACCCTGCCGCCGGGCTGACCGAATACGGGAATGATCGGCAAAAAGGAGCGCCCGCCATGACCCGCATTGTCTATGTGAACGGAGAATACCTGCCCGAAACCGAGGCCAAAGTGTCGATCTTTGATCGCGGCTTTCTGTTTGCCGATGGCGTTTATGAGGTGACCTCGGTTCTGGGCGGAAAGCTGATTGATTTCGACGGCCACGCGGCGCGGCTGGCGCGGTCGCTGTCAGAGCTCCAGATGCGCAACCCGACCGACAGGGACAGCCTGCTGGAGATCCACCGCCAACTTGTGGCGCGCAACAATATCAGCGAAGGGTTGATCTATCTGCAGATCACCCGCGGCAGCGATGGCGACCGCGATTTCGCCTTTCCGGCCGAAGATGTGGCCCCCACCATTGTCCTCTTTACGCAGGCCAAGCCGGGGCTGGCCGAAAACCCCGCCGCCAAGACCGGCATCAAAGTTATTTCGATCGAGGATCAGCGCTGGGGGCGGCGCGACATCAAGACGGTGCAATTGCTGTATCCGTCGATGGGCAAGATGATGGCCAAGGCGGCGGGCTGCGATGATGCCTGGATGGTCGAGGATGGCGCGGTGACCGAGGGCACCTCGAACAACGCCTATATCGTGACGCAGGACGGCACCATTGTGACCCGGCAATTGTCCAACGACATTCTGCACGGTATCACCCGCGCCGCCGTGCTGCGTTTTGCCCGCGAAGCGCAGGTGAAGGTGGAGGAACGCCCCTTTACCATCGCCGAGGCGCAGGCCGCGCGCGAGGCCTTCATCACCTCGGCCTCAGCCTTTGTGATGCCGGTTGTGGAAGTGGACGGGAAGCCGGTGGGCGATGGCAAGGTGGGGCCGATGGTGGCGCGGATGCGCGAGATCTATCTTGATGAAATGCGCAAGGCGGCGGTCTGAGCCACCGGCACCGCGACAGGTGTTGCAGCAAGAAAAAAGGGAGCGCCGGAGCGCCCCCTTCGGGTCTGGATCAGGCGGCCGATCTGCGGCGCGACCTGTTGTGCTTGCGCGGGCCGGATGGTGCGGAATTGGCCGGTTTTCCTTGCGGGCCACGCCCGCCGCCGCCACCGCCGAAGCGACGCCCACCGCCGCCACGTTTTTCCGGTTTGACCTCTTCGGGTTTGCGCCCGCTGCCGACCGGAATAGTCACCTTCATCACCTTTTCGATCTGGTTCAGCAGGCCGATTTCCTCGGCGCAGCAAAAGGCGATCGCTTCGCCATCCTTGCCGGCGCGCGCGGTGCGGCCAATACGGTGCACGTAATTGTCGGGCACTTCCGGCAGGTCGTAATTATAGACCGTGCGGACATCGGGAATGTCGATGCCGCGCGCCGCCACATCGGTGGCCACCAGGATCTTGACGGTGCCATTGCGAAAGGCCCCGATGGCGCGGTCGCGTTGACCCTGGCTTTTATTGCCATGGATCGAGGTGGCGTTGAACCCGTCGGCGACAAGGCCCTTCATCAGCTTTTCGGCACCGTGTTTGGTGCGCGAAAAGACCAGGCTCAGCGCGTCGGGGTGGCGGCGCAGCATTTCGCGCAGTTTGGTGGGTTTTTCGCCTTTGGGGACGAAATGGATGCTCTGGGTGACCTTGTCGGCGGCCTTGCCCGGCGGGGCGACCTGCACCCGGCGCGGGTTGGTCAGATAGGCGCGTGACAGTTCCTCCATATGTTTTGGCATGGTGGCCGAAAACAGCATGGTCTGACGCGGCGTGCCCAGTTCGGGGGCGATCCGGCGCAGCGCGTGGATGAAGCCCATATCGAGCATCTGGTCGGCCTCATCCAGCACCAGAAACTTGGCCTGGTCCAGCCGCACGGCGCGGCGGTCCATCAGATCAATCAGGCGGCCCGGCGTGGCGACCAGAATGTCGATGCCATGGGCCAGAAACCGGATCTGGTTGTTGATGGATTGGCCGCCGACAACGGTGCCGACCTTGAGCCTTGATCCCTTGACATAGAGCTTGAGGTTTTCGGCGATCTGGTTGACCAGCTCGCGGGTTGGCGCAAGGATCAGGGCCTTGACCGTCTTGGGGGCCGGGCGGCCCGGGTCCTTCAGCAGCATTTCGGCCAGCGGCAGGCCGAAGGCGGCGGTTTTGCCGGTGCCGGTCTGGGCCAGGCCCATCACATCATGGCCGGCCAGGGCCAGCGGGATGGCCTGATTCTGAATCGGCGTGGGCTGGTCGAAGCCTGCGGCCTTGATTGCAGAAAGCAGGGTCGGCGACAGGCCGAGCATATCGAAGTCGAACAAAATATATCCTTTCCGGCGCGAGGTCGCGCTCGGGGTATGAAAAAGCAGTGCCCTGACAATGTCAGAGCCGCGGAGGGTGCGGTCGGGATCTCACGAAACGGGCCTGTCCCGTTTTGCCGTCCTGACCGTCAGACCCTGCGTGAGGGGGGCTGGGGGAATTTGGTGGCCTGTCTGCGCCCGACAGGGGCGCGCTGCTCACGCGGCAGGGCAGGCTTGTGGCAACACATGTGTGCAAACGCAGCATAAGTCAAGCATGTTGCCCTTTCCCTTGCCCGCAACCTGCTCTATGTGGCGCAGGTTCCCTGACAAAAAGGACCAGGATCATGGGCTACAAAGTTGTTGTCGTCGGCGCCACGGGGAATGTGGGCCGCGAAATGCTGAATATTCTGGCTGAACGCCAGTTCCCGGTGGATGAGATCATCGCCCTTGCCTCGCGCAAATCGCTGGGCACGGAAGTCAGCTTTGGCGACAGCACGCTCAAGACCAGGGATCTGGATATTTTCGATTTCACCGGCTGGGATATTGCGCTGTTTGCCATCGGATCGGACGCGACCGCGAAATACGCGCCCCGGGCGGCCAAGGCGGGGTGCATCGTCATTGATAACAGCTCGCTCTATCGCTACGACGCGGATGTGCCGCTGGTGGTGCCGGAAGTGAACCCGCAGGCGGTGGAGAATTATTACAAGAAGAACATCATCGCCAACCCGAACTGTTCGACCGCGCAGATGGTGGTGGCGCTGAAGCCGCTGCATGACCGCGCCACGATCAAGCGGGTTGTGGTGTCAACCTATCAATCGGTCAGCGGTTCGGGCAAGGGCGGCATTGATGAGCTGTGGGACCAGACCAAGGGCGTGTATGTGCCGGGTCAGGGGAAAGCCCCCGCCAATTTCACCAAACAGATCGCGTTCAATGTGATTCCGCATATCGACCTGTTCCTGGACAGTGGCGACACCAGGGAAGAATGGAAGATGGCCGCCGAGACCAAGAAGATCGTCGATCCATCCATCAAGGTCACCGCCACCTGCGTCCGGGTGCCGGTTTTCGTGGGCCATGCCGAGGCCATCAACATCGAGTTCGAGGAGTTTCTGGACGAGGATGAGGCCCGCGATATCCTGCGTGCGGCACCGGGTATTCTGGTGGTCGATAAACGCGAGGATGGCGGCTATGTCACGCCGGTCGAATGCGTCGGTGATTTCGCCACCTTCATCAGCCGCATCCGCCAGGACGTGACGATTGATAACGGCCTCAACCTGTGGTGTGTCAGTGACAACCTGCGCAAGGGTGCGGCGCTGAACGCGGTGCAGATCGCGGAAACGCTTGGCAATCGGGTGCTGAAAAAGGGTTAGCGCCTCTGTTTGAATTCGATCGCTTACATGACCGAACGCAACTTCGCGTTAAGGTCTTTCGGGTTATGGACGAAATGTTGCTCAGGTCTTGTCGAGTTCGTATTTTGCCAACATGTCTGAAGGCCACGTGATCAGCCTCCGGTCTCGACCAGATCCTGCAAATTGGCCAGCCCGGCCTCAAAATCGGGCCCGACCAGGCGATCCATCATGAACCCCATCCAGCGCCCGATCGGGCTGAGCCCCATATCGGTATTCAGCCCCCAGGTGACCTGCGTGCCGCCCGCGACCTCTGCCAGGTCGATCCAGGATTGGGCGGAGCCGCTTTCGCCGAAATCGAGCAGCGTGGTGACGCGTTGGTTTGCGATGCTCTCGACGATCTCCTGACGGCCATTGCCGGCCGCATCGACCTGGGATGTCCAGACCATGACATTGCCCACACCCTCAGACGGCCCCGCAAAGGTGACCGACACATCGGGGCCACGCATGATCCAGGGCGACCATTCGGTGCTGCGCTGCAGGGAATTGACCAGCGGAAAGATCGTCTCGGCTGCGGCGGCGATGGTGATCTGGCGTTCCACGATCACATGGCGGGGCAGCAGATAGGCGATGATGACGAAACCCGTGACCGACACGAAAAGGCCAAGGGCAAGGGTCTTGAAAAAGCGCATGCGGCAGGCTCCGGGGTTGCATTCCGGCCAGCCTAGCACGGATTGGCAAGGGCGCGGCAAGGGCCGCGTCAGGACCGCCCGATCAGGGTGAAATCATCGTCGTCGGGCGGGGGCGCGCCGGATTTCCGCCGGTCTTGCCTGGAAACTGTCCTGTGATCCATGCCGCGATTGCATCTCCGCCGATGCCGGCCAGTTCCGGGCTTTACAACTGGCCCGCCGCAGCTAACGTGGCGCGACCTTTCGGTGCCCGCCCTGGCGGGAGAATCGGGAACGCGGTGAGATTCCGCGACGTGCCCAACGCTGTATGGGGGACTGCCGGGCGACGCCCACTGGCCACAGGCCGGGAAGGGGCCCGGGCGGGGTGAACCCAAGTCAGAAGACCGGCCGGGAGGGATGGCGCGGGCCGCGCGGAGGGCGGCAGGCGTATTTGCACCATCCAAGGGGAATCCGATGGACAATACTACCCCCCGGCTGCCCGAATCCGCAGCCTATGATCTGGCCACAAGAGAAGCAATCTATCGCACCATCCTCAACCGCCGCGACGTTCGGAGCGATTTTCTGCCCGATCCCATCGCGCCCGACCGGCTGAGTCGGGTTCTGCTGGCCGCCCATCACGCGCCTTCGGTCGGGTTTATGCAGCCCTGGGATTTCCTGCTGCTGCGCGGGCAGGAAACCCGGCAGAAGGTCCATGACATCTTTGTCCGGGCCAATGCCGAGGCGGCAATGATGTTCAAGGGCGAGAAGCGCGATACCTATCGCGGCCTCAAGCTCGAGGGTATCCTTGAGGCCCCGCTCAATATCTGCGTCACCTGCGACCGCAGCCGGGCCGGGCCGGTGGTGCTGGGTCGCACCCATATTCCGGTGACGGATCTGTTCAGCTCGGTCTGCGCGGTGCAGAATCTCTGGCTTGCGGCCCGGGCCGAGGGGCTGGGGGTGGGCTGGGTCAGCATTCTCGACAATGACGCGCTCAAGGCCGTGCTCGGGCTGCCCGAGGAGGTGATCCCGGTCGCCTATCTCTGTGTCGGTCATGTGCGCGGGTTCCGCGACAGGCCCGATCTGGAGGCCGCGGGTTGGCGGCGGCGTCAGCCGGTGACCGATCATGTCCGTTACGAGCAATGGGACAATACCGGCACCGATTCCGCCCTAACCGCGCGGCTGCGTGACGATCAGGATGCAATCGAGGCGGGGCGGTTTTTGTCCCGGTCGCTTGGCTGACCGGGACGGGGCGCGGACGCAAGCGGGGCTACAGCGTTTTGCGTTTTACCTGAGGCGGAGTATCACTCTGGCGGGCGCGGCAGCGGTGTGTGAAACAGCTGCGTTCGGCCCGCCAGGGGGGGTCAATTGCAAACGCAAAGCGCCTTACACTTTCACAAAGGCGCTGGCCGCCGGATCATACATTTCCAGCTCGCCGCTGGAGATGTCGGTCCACAGGCCATGCAGGCTGAGCCGATCCTCGTCGACGGCCTGGGCGATGAACGGAAAGCTCATCAGGTTTTCGATCGAGACCAGCACGCTTTGCTGTTCCAGCGTGTATTGGCGCAGGGCCGGGTCCTTGATATCGGCGGTTTCTTCGCAGGCGGGGCGCAGGATATCCATCCAGCGGCCGACGAAACTGTCATGTTCCTCCAGCTCGGGCGCGTTGCCTGAAACCATGTTGATGCAGCCCTGAACGCCGCCGCAGCCGGAATGGCCCAATACAAGAATATGGGTAACCTTCAACGATTTGACAGCATATTCCACGGCGGCGGAGGTGCCGTGATGATCGCCGTCGGGCTCATAGGGGGGGACCAGATTGGCGATGTTGCGGTGGATGAAGAATTCACCGGTTTCGGCCCCGAAGATCGAGGTCACATGCACCCGGCTGTCACAACATGAAATCACCATGGCGCGCGGGCGTTGGCCATCTTCGGCCAGGCGGCGAAACCAGGCCTGGTTTTCTACATAGGTAGTAGCTTTCCAGCTTTGGTAGCGGCGGATCAGAAACGCCGGAAGCGGCGCGATGTGGTGCGTCATGGTGTGGTGTCTCCGGTTGAGTGCGACCCACGGAATACCCGGCATTCCATGCAAGTTCGAGCCTTTTCTTGCCCGGATCTCAACGTTTTCTTCAATATGGCGCGTCACAGTGCCGTCAGCCGTGGGGGCGGAAGTGGAGTGGATGATGGAGCTGTCTGTAACCATATTGCAACTGGAAGAACCGGCGCGGTTCAACCCGGACCGGTTGGAACGATTATGCGCCGAGATCGGGGAGCTGCGCGCCGAAGATGAGGTCGCGCGCGCGCTGGAGGTGATCAGCGCCCGTATGCAGGAGATCGAAGCCCTGGACCCGCTGACCGAGGCAGAGGCGCTGGCCAGGCGGCTGCGCGCCCTGATCACGGCGTCGGACCATATCGGCATGGCGACGCTGGCGCGCGTCGGGCGCAATGTGCAGGCCTGTCTGGCGCGCGGTGACGCGGTGGCGCTGGCGGCCACCCATTCGCGGCTGGTCCGGGTCGGTGACCGGTCGATCCACGCAATCTGGGATCTTGAGGATCTGTCGGGCTGATCCGCCTTGCGGTGGCGGCCGGGGACGTTAGGTTGGCAGCTTGTATAGCTGATGACGGACCCAAGATGAGCCCCCGGTTTTCCCCTGACGATCCTGCCGCAATTGCCGTGACCCCGCTGGAGCCTGACGCGCTTGAGGCATATCTGGCGGGCCTGCCAGAGGCCGCCCGCACCTGGATTGCGGGAACCGGGTTTGATGCCGGTCCCGGTGAGGTCTGCGCCTTTCCCGATGCCGCCGGACGCATTGCCGGTGTTCTGGCCGGGCGCGGCGATATGGCGGCGCGGGCGCGCAAACGGTTTGCCCTGGGGGCGGCAATAGCGGGGCTGCCCGAGGGCCTGTATCGGCTGGCGGGCGATCTGCCTGCGGCTGAATTGCACGAGGCCGCGCTTGGCTATCTGTTGGGCCTGTATCGCTTTGACCGTTACAAACCACGCCCCGCCGCGTCAGCGGCGCTGGTCGGCCCCGAAGGGGTCGATACCAGTTTGCTGGAACATGTCGCGGCAGGTGAGTTTCTGACCCGCGATCTGATCAACACGCCAAGTTCGGATATGGGGCCGGGCGCGCTGGAGGTTGCGATGCGCGATCTTGCGGCTGATTTTGGGGCCCGGATCGAGGTGACCCGTGGCGACGATCTGATTGCCGCCAACCTGCCGCTGATCCACGCGGTTGGCCGCGCCTCAGCCAGCGCGCCGCGTCTGATTGACATGCGATGGGGCGATGATGGCCCCGATCTGGTGCTGGTCGGCAAGGGCGTGTGTTTCGACACTGGCGGGCTGAACCTGAAACCGGGGTCCTCGATGGGGCTGATGAAAAAGGATATGGGCGGGGCGGCCACGGTTCTGGGCCTGGCGCGGATGATCATGGGCGCGGGGTTGCGGCTGCGCCTCAGGGTGCTGGTGCCGGCGGTGGAAAACAGCGTCTCGGGCAATGCGTTCCGGCCCGGCGATATCCTGACGGCGCGCAACGGGCTGACCGTCGAGATCAACAATACCGATGCCGAGGGGCGCCTGGTGTTGGCCGATGCGTTGGCGCTGGCGGCCGAGACGCCGCCCGATCTGATGATCTGCATGGCCACGCTGACCGGTGCTGCGCGGGTGGCCCTGGGCCCCGATCTTGCGCCGTTCTACACCGATGATGACGGGCTTGCCGCGGCGTTGGCTGATGCCGGCAAGGGCCACGCCGATCCGTTATGGCGGATGCCTTTTCACACCCCCTATGAGGCGCTGATCGAACCCGGTATTGCCGATCTGGACAATGCGCCCAAGGGCGGCTTTGCCGGATCGATCACCGCCGCCCTGTTCCTGCGCCGTTTTGTCGGCGATACGCGCTTTGCCCATTTCGACATTTACGGCTGGCAGCCTGCCGATGCGCCGGCCCGGCCAAAAGGCGGCGCGGGGCAGGGTGCGCGGGCGATCTTTGCCGGTTTGCAGAAGGGGATCCTGGCATGAGTGATCCACGTATCACCCCATCCAATGGCCGCGTCGCGCATGTGTCTTTGAAGGGCGAGGTCGAGGCCGAGCGGTTCGTCGAAGGCCGCCGCCTGATGGTGCAGCAGCCGATGGCCAATATCACCGACGCCCCGCGCGGGCGGCGGGTCAGCCAGCTGCTGTTCGGTGAGATGTTTCGCGAGCTGGAAACCTATGACGGGTTCAGCTTTGGCCAGTCCGAGCGCGACGGGCAGGTCGGTTACGTGCTGTCGGGTGCCATGGCCAGCCCGGAGGAACCCACCCATTGGGTGACCGCGCCCGCCACCCATCTTTATCCCAAGGCGCATCTGAAAGTGCCGCCCGAAGTGTCGATCTTTTTCGGCTCGCCGGTCAAGGTGGTGGCCGAACGCGACGCGCATCTGCGTATCCATACCGGCCATTTCATCCCGCGCCCGCATCTGCAGCCGATCAAGGCGCGGTTCGCCGATCCGGCCGGTGTGGCGGATCTGTTTCTGGGCTCGCCCTATCTGTGGGGCGGCAACAGCCGCTGGGGGATCGATTGTTCCGGCCTGGTGCAGATGGCGCTGTTGGCCTGCGGCATCCCCTGCCCGCGCGATGCCGATCAGCAGATGACGCTGGGCCGCGACCTTTTTCATGGTGAGCCGCTGGTGCGCGGCGATCTGGTGTTCTGGGATGGGCATGTCGGGTTCATGGCCAATGACCGAATGCTGCTGCATGCCAATGCGTTTCACATGTCGGTGGCCTATGAGCCGCTGAAAGACGCGGCGGCGCGGATTGAGGAGTCCGGTGGCGGGGCGATCACGGCGCGGCGGCGGCTGTTGAAGCCGGATGGTTGAGGGGGGCGAGGGATCGGCGCGCTTTGTGCGGCCGACCGGTGCGAGGGGGCTGTCTGCCCCCTCGCGCTCCCCCGAAGGTATTTGGACCAAGATGAAATGGAAGGACGGGCCTGAGCCTGCGATCACTTTACGGCGCGGATCAGTTTGCGTTCCAGCACGCGCAGAACCGTTGGCAGCGATTGGCCGCGTTTCAGGATCTGGCCATCCATGCCGATGACGGAATACTGCCCCTGCCGCAACGCCAGCTTCGGGCGCTTTTCGATCCGGTAGATCGGGTGTTCGGCGGTGCGGCGGAAGATCGAGAACACGGCCACGTCGCGCAGGTGAGAGATGCCGTAATCGCGCCATTCGCCCGCCGCCACCATGCGCCCGTAAAGCGTCAGGATCGCGCCCAGTTCGCTGCGGTCAAAGGCGGTTTGTTCGGGTGCATGGAACGACCCGCCAGCCTGAAAATGCATCACCATCGGGGTCAGCTTGGCCCTGTTTCCGGCCCAAATCAAGCATTGCCACCATATTGCCTGAAAGTTGCCCGGGGAATGCCGCGCGGCCTCCCTGATCCTGCCGTTTGGGGCCGTCATACCGGGCCCTGTAGTAATGAGCATAGTCTCACCCCGGCGGAGCGGTTTCTTGCCCCCATCCAGTCCGAGCCGCCGGGGGCTACACATCCCCTCAGAACCGGAATCCTCACGGCGGCCTTATCGGCGGCGGTTCGCCCGGGATTGGCGGGTGTGACATCGGGGATTGCCTGCGCGCGGCGCGCCCATGTTAGGCTGGCGCTACCGATCAACTGGAATTGGAGGTCCAAGCCCCATGTCCCGTCACATCATCGACAGACCCGAAAGCCGCGAAACATCACGCCGGGCCGCGGAATATATCAAGCATGAGCGCAAGCAGATCCCGAGCGAGGCGACCAAGCTGCTGCAACGCCGCCCGCGCAGCCGGACCGATCAGAAAAGGGTCGAGGAGTTTACCCGGATCGAGCGGCGGAAATAGGCATTTCTCAGAAAACCTGCATCCCTTGACGCTGCCTGAAATCAAAGATTTCAACGCGGTTCAAGCGATGCATGATGTCTCAGGTATTCCGATAAGTGCTTTCGGCGCGGGGGTTATTCCCGCACCAGTTTCTCGTAGCCATCCGAGATCTCGCGGGCCAATGCGCCAACTTCGAAATTGTAATCGCCGATCTGGCCCACCGGCGTGACCTCGGCGGCGGTGCCGGTCAGCCAGCATTGCTGGAAACCCTCCAGTTCGCCGGGTTCGATATGGCGCTCGATCACCTTGATCTGGCGGTCCTTCAACATGCCGATCACCGTCTGCCGGGTCAGGCCGTTGAGGAAGCAATCGGGCAGCGGCGTGTGCACCTCGCCATCCTTGACGAAGAAGATATTGGCCCCCGTCGCCTCGGCCACAAGCCCTCGATAGTCGAACATCATGGCGTCGGAGCAGCCCTTTGCCTCGGCGGCGTGTTTCGACATGGTGCAGATCATGTAAAGCCCCGCCGCCTTGGCGTGGCAGGGGATGGTTTCGGGGCTTGGGCGTTTCCATTTCGAGATGTCGAGCTTGGCCCCGCGCGTCTTGGCGTCGCCGTAATAGGCCCCCCATTCCCAGGCGGCCACCGCCATGCGGACCGGGTTGCGCGACGAGGCGACGCCCATATCCTCACCGGCACCGCGCCAGGCGACCACGCGCACATAGGCATCGCTCCAGCCATTGGCCTTGAGCACGTCATATTTGGCCTGCTCGATCTGTTCGATCGTCCAGGGGATCTGGAAATCAATCATTTCGGCGGAGCGTTTCAGCCGTTCGGAATGGTCAACCGAGCGGAAGATCTTGCCGTTATAGCAGCGTTCGCCTTCGAATACCGAGGAGGCATAATGCATCGCATGGGTCAGGATATGCACATTGGCATCGCGCCATGGGATCAGGTTGCCATCCATCCAGATGGAGCCATCGCGGTCATCATAAGCTGCGCTCATCTCATTTTCCTTCGGCACGAGATCGCTGTCAATTTCGGTTTGTTGCGCAAAATAGGGCCACACCGGACATAATATTTCGCCAAACCCGCCATTTGCTAACAATTGATTCTTGGAAAGTCAACAAGGCTGACATAAACTGTGGTTTCAGGAGAACGACCGGGAGGGGCGCGGACATGTCTGAGAGAGGTGCGGCAAACACGGCGTTCAGCGGCGAGAGTCTGCTGTTTCTGACCGATGAGCAGCTCAGGCGCGGCATCGAGGCGATGTTCTTTGCCTATCGCGGGTTCACCGCCGACCCCGACAAGATCCTGCAAAGCCAGGCCTATGGCCGGGCCCATCACCGCGCCATTCATTTCATCAACCGCAGCCCCGGCACCACGGTCAACAACCTGCTGACGATATTGGGCGTGACCAAGCAGTCGCTGAACCGGGTGCTGCGCACCCTGGTCGAGGATGGTCTGGTCGAAAGCCGGGTCGGCACCCGCGACAAGCGCGAACGGCACCTGTATCTGACCGAGGAGGGCACGGCGCTGGAACGCGCCCTGTCAGATGCGCAGCGCCACCGGATGCGGGCCGCATTCCGCGCCGCAGGGCCCGACGCGGTGGTCGGATTTCGCACCGTTCTGGAGGCGATGATGGACCCCGAACTGCGCCGCCAGTATCTGGCGACCACGGGGGGTGAGCCATGAATGATTCCGGGAACGAACCCTCGGCCCATCTGCTGATTGTCGATGATGATGAACGTATCCGGGGCCTGTTGCAGAAATTCCTGATCCGGAACGGGTTTCTGGCCTCGGCCGCACGCGATGCCGCCCATGCCCGCCGGTTGGTGGAAGGGCTGGAATTTGATCTGATCGTGCTGGATGTGATGATGCCGGGCGAGGATGGCATCAGCCTGACCAGATCGCTGCGCGATGAAATTGCCACGCCTATCTTGCTGTTGACCGCACGCGGCGAGGCCAGCGACCGGATCAGCGGGCTGGAAGCGGGGGCTGATGATTATCTGCCGAAACCGTTTGAGCCCAAGGAACTGCTGCTCAGGATCAACGCCATCCTGCGCCGGATGCCGGTCTCGATCGAGCCGCAGGGCACGCCCAAGGTGCTGCATCTGGGGGCCATCCGGTATGATCTGGAACGCGGCGAGATGTGGCATGGGCCCAACCCGGTGCGCCTGACCGCGACCGAGGCGGCGCTGATGCGGATCTTTTCGGCCTGTCCGAATGAGCCGGTCGGCCGGGCGCAACTGGTCGAGGAACTGGGCCGCGACAAGGGCGGCGGCCCGGCGCAAAGCCAGGAACGCGCCGTCGATGTGCAGATCACCCGGCTGCGGCGCAAGATCGAGGCCGACCCGAAACAACCGCGTTACCTGCAAACCGTGCGCGGGGCGGGTTATATGCTGGCACCGGATTGAGATCATGACGATATTGATGACGAACGCAGCGGGTCTGGATCACCAGATGCCGCCGGGCCACCCGGAACAGATTGCCCGGCTGGAGGCGATCAATGCGGCCCTTGATGGTGCCGAATTTGGCGGGCTTGACCGGCGCGAAAGCCCGATGGCCGAAGATGCCGATCTGCTGCTGGCGCATCCGCAGGCCCATATTGATGCGATCCGTGATGCCGCCCCGGAGACCGGGCTGATCGGGCTGGATGCCGATACAACCATGTCGCCGGGCACATTGGAGGCGGCGCTGCGCGGTGTTGGCGGCTGTCTGGCGGCGGTCGATGCGGTGCTGTCGGGGGAGGCAAAGAATGCCTTTGTCGCCACGCGCCCGCCGGGCCACCATGCCGAAAAGACCCGCGCCATGGGGTTTTGCCTGTTCGGCAATGTGGCGATTGCCGCCAGGCATGCGCTGGAACGGCACGGGCTGGACCGTGTTGCGGTGGTCGATTTCGATGTGCATCACGGCAATGGCACGCAAGACCTGCTGTGGGATGAGGACAGGGCGCTGTTCATCTCGACCCATCAGATGCCGCTTTATCCCGGATCGGGCGCGGCCAGCGAACGCGGGGCCTGTGATAATATTATGAACCTGCCGCTGGCCCCGGGATCGGGCGGGCAGGCGATGCGCGATGTCTTTACGGCCCGCATTCTGCCCCGGTTGGAGGATTTCGCGCCCGAGCTGATCCTGATTTCCGCCGGGTTTGATGCGCATGCGGCCGATCCGCTGGCCAATCTGAACTGGAGCACCGAGGATTTTGCCTGGATCACCCGCGCGCTATGCGCGGTGGCGGGGCGCGTTTGTGACGGGCGCATCGTGTCGTCGCTGGAAGGTGGCTATGATCTGGAGGCACTGGCCGCGGCCAGTGCCGCGCATGTGAGCGAGTTGATGGGCGCATGAGAACCGCGCTGATCAGCCGTTATGGCGGGCGGCTGGTCTCGACTTTGGAAGGGGGCTATGGTCTGGACGCATTGGCGGCATCGGTTGTGGCATTTATGACAGTTTTGACGGAGCGAAGCGGATGAGCGAGCAGAAGAAGATCGACGAGATGAGCTTTGAAGAAGCGATCCGCGAATTGGAAAGCGTGGTGACGAGCTTGGATCGGGGCGATGTGGCGCTGGAGGAATCGATCGCCCTGTATGAACGCGGCGCGGCGTTGAAGGCGCGTTGCGAGACAAAGTTGAAAGAGGCCGAGGAAAAGGTGGCCCAGATCACGCTGGACGCAGATGGCGCGCCCAATGGGGCCAAGCCGGTCGAAGGGCTGTGACGGTTTGTTTCGCACCGATCTGACAGCGGCGCAGGATGCGATCGGCCGGTTTCTGGCGGCAAGGATCGCGGCGTTGGGAAATGATCGGGTGGTGCAGGGCATGATCTATGCCAGCGCCGGCGGCAAACGGTTGCGCGGGTTTCTGGTATTGCAGGCATCGGCGCTGTTTGATGTGCCCCGCGCCGCCGCAATGCAGGCGGCGGCGGCGGTGGAATGCATGCATGCCTATAGCCTGGTGCATGATGATCTGCCCTGCATGGATGATGATGATCTGCGCCGGGGGCTGCCCACGCTGCACCGCAAATGGGACGAGGCCACCGCCGTGCTGGTCGGTGACGCGTTGCAAAGTTTCGCCTTTGAATTACTGGCCGACCCGGTGACCGGGGAAGCGGCGCAGCGGGCCGAACTGATGCGGACGCTGGCACAGGCATCGGGCGCGCAGGGCATGGTTCTGGGCCAATCGCAGGATATTGCCGCCGAAACCGCCGCACGCCCGCTGAGCCTGGAGCAGATCACCGCCTTGCAGGGCAACAAGACCGGCGCGCTGCTGATCTGGCCGGCGCAGGCGGGGGCCATATTGGGCCGGGCCGATGCCGCGCCCTTGCGGCGCTATGCCAGCGCAATCGGGCTTGCGTTTCAGATCGCCGATGACATTCTGGATATCGAGGGCGACGCGGAAAAGGCCGGCAAGCGGCTGCAGAAAGATGCCGATGCGGGCAAGGCGACCTTCGTGTCGCTGCTTGGCGTGACGGGTGCCAGGGCCCGCGCCCGCGCGATGGTGGCCGAGGCCGAGGCGGCGCTGGACAGCTATGGGGCGAAGGCAGACACCTTGAAGGAACTGGCGCGCTACGTTATCGCACGCGATACGTGACCCAACGCTGCTTTGGAGACTGCCTTGAGCGACCGCCCCGAGACGCCATATCTGGACCGGATCAAATCGCCCGCCGATCTGCGCGGGCTGTCGGATGCCGACCTGACTCGCGTTGCGCGTGATCTGCGTGCTGAAACCATCGCCGCCGTCAGCCGCACCGGCGGCCATCTGGGCGCGGGTCTGGGGGTGGTGGAACTGACCGTGGCGATCCATGCCGTGTTTGACACGCCGCGCGACAAGCTGGTCTGGGATGTGAGCCACCAATGCTATCCCCACAAGATCCTGACCGGGCGGCGGGACCGGATGGAGACCCTGCGCAAGAAGGATGGCATCTCGGGTTTCACCAAACGCTCGGAATCGCCCTATGACCCGTTTGGCGCGGCGCATAGTTCGACCAGTATATCGGCGGCTCTGGGCTTTGCCGTGGCGCGCGATCTGGGCGGCGCGCCCGAGACCGGCGCGGGCGACGCGATTGCGGTGATCGGCGATGGTGCGCTGTCGGGCGGCATGGCCTATGAGGCGATGAACAATGCCGGCCATCTGGGCAAGCGGCTGTTCGTGATCCTGAACGACAATGAGATGAGCATCGCGCCGCCGACCGGCGCGATGTCGGCCTATCTCAGCCGGCTTTATGCAGGCGCGCCGTTTCAGGAGCTGAAGGCCGCCGCCAAGGGGGCGGTTTCGCTGCTGCCGCCGCCGTTGCAGGAAGGTGCGCGGCGGGCCAAGGAATTGCTGAAAGCGGCAACTGTCGGCGGCACCTTGTTCGAGGAGCTGGGGTTTTCCTATGTCGGGCCGATAGATGGCCATGACATGGAGCAGCTGATGTCGGTTCTGCGCACCGTAAAGGCGCGCGCCGACGGGCCGATCCTGATCCATGCCATCACCCGCAAGGGCAAGGGATATGCCCATGCCGAGGGCCGCCCCGATCGTGGCCATGCCAGCGCGCCGTTTGATGTGATCAGCGGGCAGCAGCGCAAACCGGTCTCGAACGCGCCCTCCTATACCAAGATTTTTGCGCAGGCTCTGATCGGCGCGGCCGAGGCCGATGACAAGATCGTCGCGGTGACGGCGGCGATGCCCGATGGCACCGGGCTGGACCTGTTCGCGGAACGGTTTCCCAAACGCTGCTTTGACGTCGGCATTGCCGAACAGCATGCGGTAACCTTTTGTGCCGGGCTGGCGGCGGGCGGGATGAAGCCCTTTGCCGCGATCTATTCGACATTCCTGCAACGCGGCTATGATCAGGTGGTGCATGATGTGGCGATCCAGCGCCTGCCGGTGCGCTTCGCGATTGACCGGGCCGGGCTGGTCGGGGCCGATGGTGCCACCCATGCCGGATCCTATGATGTGGCCTTTCTCGCCAAT
>NZ_JBTUJH010000094.1:0-4551 GCF_058343375.1 Alterinioella sp. | reverse complement strand
CGTGGCTTTGATCTCGGCCCTGGATTTGCCCGCGATTTTCAGCGCGAAGGCCATGTTCTCGCGCACCGTCATATGCGGATAAAGCGCGTAGGTCTGGAACACCATCGCAATGCCGCGTTGCGAGGGCGGCACATCATTCATTACCCGCCCGTCAATGCTGAACGTGCCCGCCGTGATCTTTTCCAGCCCCGCGATCATCCGCAACAGCGTGGATTTTCCGCAGCCCGAGGGGCCGACAAACACGATCAGCTCGCCGGTCTTTATGTCCAGATCAATATTGTTCAGCACATTCACATCGCCATAGGATTTGGCGACATCTTTCAGAACGAGATCAGCCATTTCAGGTCTCCTCAAGGGCAAAGAGGGCCTGCCAGGGCCCGATGAGCTGCGCGTCAGGCTCCGCAAACGGGGCCTCTTTGCACAATGTCCAATTGCCTTGCGGCAGGGTGATCTCCTGCGCGGTGTCGCTCAGATTGAAGGCACAAATCAGGCGCAGGCCATCATGGGCGCGGGTAAACATCACCACATCGCGGTCGGCGCGCAGCAGGGTGAAATCCCCCTTGGCCAGTTCCGGCCGGGATTTGCGAAATCCGATCATGGCGCGATAGAAGGCCAGGATGCTGCCCCCCTGCCCCTCCTGCGCCGACACCGCGCGCGCCATATGTTCAACCGCCATCGGCAGCCAGGGTTTGGCATCCGAGAAGCCGCCATTTCGGTTATCCGCAACCCAGGGCATCGGCGTGCGGCAGCCGTCGCGGCCCTTGAATTTGGGCCAGAACCGGATGCCATAGGGGTCTTGCAGATCGTCATAAGACACATAGGCCTCGGTCAGGCCCAGTTCCTCGCCCTGATACAGGCATACCGACCCGCGCATCGACAGCAAAAGCGCCGCATAGGTCCGCGCCGCCGCATCGGACAGATTCCAGCGGCTGACATGGCGGGTAACGTCATGGTTGGAAAACGCCCAACAGGCCCATCCATCCGCCGCCGATGCTTCGAAATCGGTCAGGACCCGGCCGATGCGCGCCGCGTCGGGCGCAAGCCCCGAAAGAAAGTCAAAGCTGTAACACATCTGCACCTTGTCGCCGCCCGAAGTATAGGCGGCCTGAATCTCAAGCCCGCGCTGCGCATCGCCCACTTCGCCCACGGCGGCAGCGGCGGGAAATTCATCCAGCAGGGCGCGGAAGCGGCGCAGGAAATCCAGGTTTTCCGGCTGGTTCTTGTCATAGAGGTGATCTTGCCAGTTATAGGGGTTCACCTCGGGCGCGATGGTGGCGTTGCGGGTGGCCGGATCCAGCGCCGGATTGTCGCGCAGCGCCTTGTCGTGGAAATAGAAATTGATGGTATCGAGACGAAAGCCATCAACCCCGCGTTCCAGCCAGAACCGGGCGATATCCAGCAGCTCGTCCTGCACATCGCGGTTATGCAGGTTCAGATCGGGCTGCTCTTTCAGGAAATTATGCAGGTAATACTGCATCCGTTCGCCATCCCATTCCCAGGCCGAGCCGCCAAAGATCGAAAGCCAGTTATTGGGCGGCGTGCCATCGGGTTTGGCATCGGCCCAGACATACCAATCGGCCCGCGCATTATCGCGGCTCTGGCGGCTTTCCTGAAACCAGGCGTGCTGGTCGGAACTGTGGCTCAGCACCAGATCAATCAGCACCTTGATGCCCAGCTCATGCGCCCGCGCGATCAGCGCGTCGAAATCGCCAAGCGTGCCGAAGATCGGGTCGACATCGCGGTAATCGGAAATGTCATAGCCGAAATCGAGCATCGGCGAGCGGAAGAAGGGCGAGATCCAGATCGCATCGACACCCAGGCTGGCGACATGATCGAGCCGGTGGATGATACCGCTGAGATCGCCGATGCCGTCGCCATTGCTGTCTTGAAAACTGCGCGGGTAGATCTGATAGATCACCGCGCCGCGCCACCAGTCCCGATCCGGCGCGATAATCTGCTCGCGCACCATATCCTGCATCAGGTTCATCACGTCCAAATCCTATTTCACCGAGCCGGCCAGCAGGCCGCGCACCAGGTAGCGTTGCATGGTAAAGAAGACCAGAACCGGCACCCCGATCGAGACAAAGGCCGCCGTGGCCAGAATACCCCAATCGCCGCCGCGCGACCCCAGAAGATCATCGGCAATGGTCACCGTCATCACCCGGCTGGCCGCATCCGAGGGCAGAAACACCTTGGCCACCAGCAGGTCATTCCAGGTCCAGAGAAACTGAAAGATGGCAAAGCTTGCCAAGGCCGGAAAGCTGAGCGGCAGGATGATCCTGGTGAAGATCTGAAAATCGGTGGCACCATCGACCCGGGCGCTTTCGATGATGTCACGCGGCAGCCCGACCATGTAATTGCGCAAGAGATAGATCGCCAGCGGCAGGCCAAACCCGGTATGGGCCAGCCATATGCCGACGAAACTCTGCCCGATGCCGATCTGATTGTGCAGGTTCAACAGCGGCACCAGCGCCAGTTGCAGCGGCACGACCAGAAGCCCGACCACGATCGCAATCAGCAATCCACGGCCCGGAAACTCCATCCAGGCCAGCGCGTAGGCGGCAAAGGCAGCAATCAGAATGGGAATGATCGTGGCCGGTATCGTCACCGTCAGCGTGTTGATGAAGGCCCGGCCCATGCCATCCGAGGTCAGGATGGTGCGGTAATTGTCCAGCGTGAAACTGGGCGGCGTATTGGCGGCGAAATAAACCCGCGGGCCGGTCTCCGGTTCTTGCGTGCTGCTGTAGACATAGCTGCCATCGGCATTCACGCGCAGGGTGCCGCCATCGCGGGTTTCGCCCTCGGTGCCGGCGGGAAACACATCAGGTTCGCGGGCGCGCACGCCAAAACCAGTCACTTCCGCCCCGCCATTGGCAAAGGTTTCCGCAACCTCGGCGGTCTCGAACAGGTTGCCCTCGATGATCCACAGATCCCCCTCCTGGCGGGGGGGCGCATCGCCGCGTGTGCGATAGGTCAGTTCGACCGAGAACGGGGCCACCCACCAGCCCGAAGCCGAGATCTGATCGCGGTCCCGAAACGAGGAGACAAAAAGCCCGACGGTCGGGATCAGCCAGGCAATGACCAGCAAGGCCACCGAGATGTTCACCGCCCATTTCAGCGCGTTATTCTGTCCCGCGATATTGTCCATTACCGCATCTCCCTTTGCGCCTGACGGATGTTCCAGATCATCACCGGCAACACCACGACCATGATCACCACAGCCACCGCCGTTGCCCGCCCATCATCGCGGAACATGAAGCTCATCATGTAGCTTGGCAGGATCTGGGTGCCGAAATTGCCGCCCGTCATGGTGTAGACGATGTCGAAAACCTTCAGCACCAGAATGGTGATCGTGGTCCAGACCACCACAATCGTGCCCACGATCTGCGGCACCTTGATCTTGAAAAACAACTGGAACGGCCCGGCCCCGTCGATGATGGCGGCCTCGATCGTGTCTTCGGGGATGCCGCGCAACGCCGCCGAAAGGATCACCATGGCAAAGCCGGTCTGAACCCAGATCAGGATGATCATCAGGAAGACATTGTTCCAGAACGGCACTTGCAGCGGGTCCATCGGATCAAACCCGATCGACCCCCGCAAGGCATTGATGATGCCGATATCAGGGTCGCCGGCATAGACAAATTTCCAGATCAGCGAGGCCCCGACAAAGGAAATGGCCATCGGCATGAAGATCAGCGATTTGGCGATATTGCCCCACCACAGACGGTCGGTCAGCTGCGCCACCAAAAGCCCCAGAAAGGTCGCCGCCGCCGGCACCACGATGGCCCAGAGCGCATTGTTGAACAGCGCCTGCTGAAACTCGGAATCGCCAAACAGGAATGTGTAATTGCCAAGCCCGATAAACTCATCGCCCGCCCGGTTATAGAGCGACCGGATCAGGCTGCCGATCACCGGATAGACCAGATAGATCGACAGCGCCAGAATCGCAGGCAGCAAGAACAGCCAGGGCCGGATCGCATTGGCGCGGTTGATATTGCGCCCGATATTGGGGCCCCTGGCCGGGTAGATCACCTTGTCGAGCAGCAGGTTGGCGGCGTAGAAATACCCGACACAGCCGAACACACCCACCAGGATCGTAATCACGCCCTGCAACAGTGGTGACATGACCGCCCCTCCCCCCAAAAGTGGTTAAATGACCCGGCCCGCGCGGAAATGCGAGCCGGGCCGGGATCGTTTTACTGGATCGAGTCCCACCGGTCCTGAATGGCCTGCGCCACATCGGCCGCATCCGCGCCGGTCACGTAATCGACCATGCCGGTCCAGAATGCGCCTGCCCCGATCTCGCCGGGCATCAGGTCGGACCCGTCAAAGCGGAACGTGGTGGCCCCCAGAAGGATGTCGTTCATGGCGCGCTGCGCATCGGTCGGGAATACTTCCGGGTTGACCGCATTATAGGGGGTCAGGAAGCCCGATTGCGCCATCCACAGCTCATGCGCGATGGGGGTCTGCATGAATTCGACCCAGGCATCGGCCGCATCCGAAGGCTCGGTGATGGCCCAAAGCGTGCCCGCGCCAAGCACCGGATTGCCC